>CAZERH010000074.1:0-8557 GCA_964515535.1 uncultured Anaerolineaceae bacterium | reverse complement strand
GCGCATACAAAAGAAGCATATGCGTAACATGAGATATTAAGTCAAGTTTTTAGTACATATGTACCAGATTGTATAGCGTTTGTAATGTTTATTTTTGTGAGAATGTGGTTTAATTGACCTGATATTACGCCTAGTTTTCTTTTTGCAAAAAGAGGGGCTCGTTTGAGCATTCGCTATAAAGTTATTCTGCCTTATCTATTATTGACACTTCTTGTCGCGGTGACGGGGGTTTATGTTGTCACGAATCTGGTCACCAACACCTTGAGTGAGCGTTTAACCAATCAGCTTCTTGAAGCAGGGCGAGTTGTTTCAGATGATATTATTCGTCAAGAGGTTAATCATATTGAAACAGCACGGATTATTGCCTATACGCGCGGGGTTACAGAGGCAATTTCTGAAAACTCAAAAGGGGAACTGCGCAGTTTAGTAATGCCTGTTGCCACTGGTTTGAATGTGGAGAACCTTTTTGTTTTCGGGAAAGAGGGGGACGAAAAATTGCATTTCATTCAGCGTTCCGATGGCGGTTTAGCAGAATTTGATGCAGAAAACCCTGAGACTCTTCAATTGATCGCGAAATCTATTTGTGCAGAAAATAATACTAATGCTTTACCTCAACGCGTGCTTGCTACAGATCCTGTTGATGGTAGATATTATTATTTCACCGCTTATCCCGTTGCCTATGACAATGAAATCGTTGGCGTAGTTTTTATCGGCACATCCTTGGAGACTATTCTCCCCTATCTAAAAAGCACCTCTCTGGCAAATGTGATTTTTTATAATGAAAGCGGGGACGTGATAGCCACCACCTTTGAAGCACAAA
Source organism: uncultured Anaerolineaceae bacterium (assembly GCA_964515535.1). Taxonomy (GTDB): domain Bacteria; phylum Chloroflexota; class Anaerolineae; order Anaerolineales; family Villigracilaceae; genus Desulfolinea. The sequence continues at coordinate 7,737 of CAZERH010000074.1, read as the reverse complement.
ATGCTGATCCCTTATTTGTATCTAAATTGAATATAGACAAAGAACTATGCCAAGAGATAAGCTATTCTCAAGAACTTGTGCACGGGGAAAATCTTCTTGTTAACAATCGTTGGTATAGATTAGCGCGCGGCGGATTGCGCGTATCTGATAAGGAGTTGGGAATTTTTGCGGTTGCACTTCCACTTGAATTTGTGATTGAGACGGGTTCTATTAGCCGCAATACTTATGTTTTGTTATTTACAATAGCTATGCTCGTGGTTATTGCCATTGGTTATGCAATTTCTCGCATGATTATTACACCACTTTTCTCCTTGATTAGCACCTCACAAGCAATTACGGCTGGCGATTTGACTAAACGCTCGGGGATAGATAGTCGCGATGAAATCGGTACTCTTGCCGATACCTTTGATCAAATGACAATGCGGTTACAAGAACATACGGTTGAACTTGAAAAAAGCAATCAAATGTTAGCGCAAATGGATCAAACCAAAGCCAGCTTTATTCAGGTGGCCGCGCATGAGCTACGCACACCGTTAACATTGGTTAAAGGCTATGCCCAAATGCTCCAGCAACAGGGTTTAGAAAATGCCCAAGTACAGTCGTTATCTAAAGGTATTCTGGATGGTTATGAACGCATGGCTTCAGTCGTTGAGAATATGTTAGATGTCTCAAAAATTGATAGCCAAACCATGGAGGTTAGACCTGGGGCTATCCAAATGCAAATTCTAGTGAACCAACTTCAAAAAAACTTCAAGCCAGCTCTAGAAGAAAGAAAAATCACACTCTCCACCAAAGATATAGACACTCTCCCTATCATCAGTGCAGACCCTGAACTTCTAAAAAAAGCCTTTTACCATCTGATAATCAACGCCATCAAATATACCCCTGACGGTGGGGAAATCATCATTAGCGGGAATCAAATGGAAAATGAACTGGAAATTATTGTTAAAGATACGGGTATCGGGATTGCAAAAGAGCATCAAAAACTGATATTTGAAAAATTTTATCAGACAGGCGAAGTCCTCCTTCACTCATCAGGAAAAACAAATTTCAAAGGCGGCGGTCCCGGTCTTGGGCTTGCAATTGCTCAAGGCATTATCGAAGCGCATCATGGAAAAATTTGGGTCGAAAGCCCCGGATATGACGAAGAAAACTGCCCCGGATCGAAGTTCTATATCCGTATTCCGTTGAAGTGGGAAGCATAATGACCTCAAAACGAAGATCCGGTCGCGAGTGGATTATCTTACTCTTCTTTTTGCCATTGGGCATAGCCGCTATGTTTTATGCAGGGCAAGCGGCAATTAGCCAACCGCCAATTTGGAAGGTCAAAGCAAAAATGGGGTCTTATCTTGATCCTAATAGCTATTTTTCATCAACCCCGGATATTGTTGAACCGCTCAGCAACGCTATTTTGACCCAACCTGCTTGGGCGGACACGTTTCTTACGCCGGGTGGATATACAGGAGACAATACCCCACCTCCACTTGCTACTGCTACCCAGCAGAATCCCGGTCCCGCGACTCCCACCGCCTCCATCCTCCCGACTAATAGCCCTGTCCCGACAAATACCACATATTACCTCCCCCCAACTAATACGCCCATTCCTCCTCCACCAACAAATACCTCTATCCCGCCCACCGCGACAGATACGAGTACCCCGCTCCCGCCCACCGCGACCAACACCCCCGTCCCCTCGGTTGATTTAAGCATCTCAAAAAATGATGGTTCAGCCACTTACACCGCAGGAGACTCAACCACTTACACCATTATCGTATCCAACAACGGACCTGATGGTATTGTTGGCGCGCAGATCAACGATAATCTCCCCGCCCAAATCACCTCTTGGGATTGGGTATGTACCAACGTCACCAACGCCAGCGGATGCGATGCGGTGGCAGGAAGTAGCACCAATTTTACCGACACCGTAGATATTCAGAACGGCGGGAGCATCACCTACACCGTCAAGGCGTATATCTCCGCGGACGCAAGCGGTGATTTGGTGAACACAGCAACTGTTTCAGGTGGCACCGACTCGAATTTAGCCAATAATACAAGTAACGATACAGATACCCTTCAACGCATAGCGGATTTGGCGATTTCCAAAAACGCACCAACGGATGTATATGAACCGAATGATTTAATAATCACATATACAGTCGTTGTCTCCAATAACGGACCTAGCGATATTGCCAACGCACAGATCAGCGATGACCTTCCCTCCCAAATCACCTCTTGGGATTGGACGTGTACCAACGTCACCAACGCCAGCGGATGCGATCCTGTCATCGCCAGCACAAGCAATTTTAGCGACACCGTAGATATTCAAAACGGCGGGAGCATCACCTACACCGTCACCGCCAACATCAGCGGTACGGCGACAGGAAATTTAGTCAATACCGCCACCGTTAGTGTCCCTGCTGGTGCCAACGACCCGAATTCTGGCAATAATAGCTCATCATATACCCATCAACGCGTTTATGATTTACCTTACGATGAGATTGGTGAAACTGCAGATGGGGTTATTTATCCATTGTCGGAAGGTGATTCTCTTGTTTTTAATGTCACAATTATCGTAGACGGAAACAACTCAGATGATGAATTTGTCTATTATGAACTCCCCTCTGGTTCTTGTGGCGGCATTATTATGGATTTTGTAATTATCTCGATTGGTAATGGAAATACTTGGTATGAGGTTTTCAATTGGGGAAATGGGTCAGCAACAGATAATGCACATATCCCCTCAAGCTATTTGCCCGAGCTTGATACTCGCGAGGTTTGTGGTGCAGATTTGTACAATAATACTGGGGTTTCTATTAATGTTGATGCTTCAGCACCTTTAGGGACGTATTCGTACATTCGTATTTATGCTCCTATAGACGGAAATGACCATGTATTAGAAGTAGACGCTATAGAAACCTTGCCTTAAAAAATCCCCCTTCTCTAAAAGACAGGCGATTGCCTGTCTTTTTACTTTCTTCTCAAAAACTTTATTTCTCTATACTATAGCGATGCTTTTTCTGTTAGGGCAAAAAATCGTTCGTATACGCTTTTTCTATCTCAATTTTTTCCGGAATCAATCCCATCTCGAAGAGAATCTCGTTCATATTTTCCCACGCGGCAGGATCAGAGTAACCAAGATTATCGGTTTGCCAAAAGGTAATTGAAGTTGCCAAAATTTCTTTTTGCACAACAGCATCGGCTTCGGTTAGGTTTTCTATATATTTCTTGCTGATTTCATAGGCTTCATCGGGGTTTTGGGTTGTATACTCAACGCCGCGTAAAAAAGCCGCAATCATAGCCCGCACCATTTCCGGATTCTCTTTGATTGATTTTTCGTTGGTCAACAATCCGTTTGATGCTAAATTGACATAATCGGCAACGCGAATTTCATTGATTTCATAACCTTGCGCCGCCAATTGAATTGGCTCATTGGCAGAATACCCCACAATCGCATCTTCTGCATCTGCGGCTAAAGCCTCAACTTGATTAAATCCAATTGAATCTAAAGTTAAATCACTCTCGGATAAACCCTCAGCATGAAGTAGCGCAACAAAACCGACATAATTTGCACCAAAAAGACCGGGTAACCCGATTTTTTTACCCGCCAAATCGCTTGGCTCAACAATTCCCGCCTCTGCTTTTGAGACAACCGAAACGGGATAATCTTTATACCACGCGGCTACATAAACAACCGGCAAACCCTGCGCACGCGCCAGTGGAACTTGCTCTCCGGAAACGACTGCAAAAGGTAATTTCCCCGCGCCAACGAGCGCAACGCCATCCGTTTCAAAGCTATAGTCGAATTCAATTTCTATGCCAACTTCGGCAAAATAGCCCTTTTCCACTGCCACATAATAGGGCGCATATTGGATATTGGGAATATAGCCCATCGGCAAACGGATATGGTTTAGCTCGGTTGGCTCATCAGATGCAGGCACAGACCCGCAAGCCGAAATGAGCAGGATAAAGATAATAGCGATGAAAAGAAGGGGCGTTTTTTTGTGCATTATTTCTCCTGAGGCGAGATAAATCTCGCACCACAAATTTTATTCCAAAATCAAATTATCAATCAAGCGCGTCGTGCCGATATAGACCGCCATCGAGAGCAGAGCTTTGCCTTCAATTTCGACTAACTCTTTTAGAGAATCGTAATCGGCGCACGAGACATATTCTAAACGCGCCAAAGGCTCGGCGTTGATAAATTTCTCCATTTTTTCACGCAAAGTATCGGCGTTTCGCTCACCATTCTCATAAGCCAGTTTCGCTATTTGGATGGATTTAGAGAGTACCAGCGCGGCTTGACGTTCTTCGGGATTAAGATAAGTATTCCGGCTCGACATTGCCAGCCCGTCACGCTCGCGGATAATTGGGCTTGCTACAATTTTAACGGGCATATTCAAATCCCTAACCATTTGCCGAATCACTGCGACTTGTTGGGCATCTTTCTGCCCGAAATACGCGACCTGTGGTTGGACAGCGTTAAAGAGTTTGGTCACAATGGTTGCCACACCGCGAAAATGACCGGGGCGTTTTTCTCCCTCGAGGGGTTTTGTGATTTCCTCTACTTCTACCCATGTTTGATAATCAGGCGGATACATCACCTCGGGCGTAGGAACCCAAAGAAGATCGGCGCCGGCTTTTTGGAGGAGGTTGGCATCACGCGCGAGGTCGCGGGGGTACGCGTCTAAATCGTCTGTGGGGGCAAATTGGGTGGGGTTCACGAAGATGCTGACCACAACGGAAGCAAGTTCACGTCGGGCGCGTTTCACAAGGGAAAGATGTCCCGCGTGCAAAAATCCCATGGTCGGCACAAATCCGATTGGTTTTGGCAACGCGGCGCAGGCATCCCTCAAATTTTGGATGGTAATCACTTTTCTCATGCAAAAGTCCTTATTGACAGTTTTCTTCCCTATGTTACACTATAAATATAAAATTCATATAAATTAAGGAGAATATAATGGCTTTTTCAAAAGTTAATTCTAAAGGCACGACTTATTATTTGCACGCCAACGAGCGTGAAACCAAAGCGGGTAAAAAATATAAAATGTACTTTTTTGCCCGTGACGTTCGCCCTGAAAAAGAAGTGAACGAACTGCCCGAGGGCTACGAAATTATTGAGATGAAAACAGGCTTGCCCGCATTGAAGAAACTTAAATAGTTCAAGGAAATGCTTATGTTGAAAAACATGAGCATTTTTCTTTTTAAAAGCGGTTTTTATGCTGTTTTGTGAAATCCCAAAAAGGGAAAGGAGGTTATATGCCCGGATTAAATCGTGTTCAATTAATGGGGTATTTAGGCAAAGACCCTGAAGCTCGTTTTACCCCTACCGGAAAACAGGTGGTGAAGTTTAGTTTGGCTGTTTCAAACCGTTGGAAAAAAGATGGCGAGTTAGTAGAGCATACCGAGTGGATTAATATCGAGGCTTGGGGCAGACTTGCTGAGACGTGTAATGAGTATTTGCATAAGGGAAGTTTGGTTTTCGTGGAGGGGCGCATCAAAACCGATAAGTATCAGGATGATAGCGGTGTAACGCGTTATTTTACGAAGGTGGTTATTAATCAGATGCAGATGCTTGATAAAAAGTCTAATGACGAAGTAGTGATTGAGGAGATGCCTGCTGAGTATGAGGCGTAGCGCGTAAAATCATTACGGAAAAATACTAGAAAACCCCGTTCCCTTAAAGGGAATGGGGTTGGTTGACTGGCAAATCATAAAAATCTCAGCATAGAGCACACTGAGAGCACAGAGAATTTTTAAAAACATGAGAAAAAACTCTGTGGTCTCTGTGAACTTCGCGTAGCACCCCACATGTATTTGTGGGGCTGTGGTAAAAAATGCCCTGAAATTAGCTGTTGTCAGTCAATTGGGGGAACGGGGGTTTTGTTTTTTTCTTACCCTTACTAAACCATCAAATCGGCGAGTAGGGTTTCTAACTTTGGTTTGCCGGGGTGTCCGGCAAAAGCAACTTTTTCATTCACCACAATTGCAGGTGTGCTCAAAACACCGTACCCTAGAATCTCGGGGACATCTGTAATATAGTCCACTTTGGCTACCCACTCTTTTTCTTGCACAATTTGCTCTACGTCAGAGAGCAGTCGTTTGCAGGTGGCACAACCTGTGCCTAAAACTTTGATTGAATTCATTGTTATTCTCCTTAATTTTGTTGTTTTTGAGTAATCGAAATTTGCTTATGAGGACTTTCGCTTTTGGACTAGAAAAAGAGGGTGCATCGCACCAAAATGATAAGAATTTGCTCTTCGATGGGCAAAACACTGGTCATTTAGTATCTTTCTGTCGAAGTTGGTGCGATGCACTACTGCTTGAGCAAAAATCCTACTTATAAAAATCAATTTTGTCATTTCTATAAAATGAGATTGAATAAATAGCCCGTCATAATAATTGCTACGGTCAAAATGGCAATAAAAATGCCAAGCAGTTGTGGCTTGAGTACTCGCCGCAAGATGACCATTTCGGGGAGGCTCAATCCGACCACTGACATCATGAACGCCAGCACGGTGCCGAGAGCCGCGCCTTTTTCCATCAGCGCGTGAACAACGGGGATTACGCCAGCGGCATTTGAATAGAGCGGCAAGCCGAGAAGCACGCCGGCAGGGACACTCCACCACGCATCCTTGCCTAAGATGGTGGCAAGCGCGCTCTCCGGCACATAGCCATGAATACCCGCCCCAATTGCAATCCCGATTACGACATAGAGCCAAACTTTACCAACAATTTCTTTTGTTGAAACCCAAGCCTGTGAAATACGATTATCCAACGAAGGGTGGTATTCCGCGCTTGTTTGCGCACCGACGTTGATTTGCCAGACAAAATCTTCTACATAGCGTTCTAGCTTCAAGCGTCCAATCAGCACTCCGGCTAAAACTGCAATGACCAAGCCGCTTATCAAGTAGAGTCCCGCTACTTTCCATCCAAAAAGCCCAAAGAGCATTACCAATGCCACTTCGTTGACCACCGGAGTCGCCGTCAAAAAGGAGAAGGTCACACCGAGCGGGACGCCGCTTTCCACAAATCCGATGAAGAGCGGGACTGCCGAGCAGGAGCAAAATGGCGTGACCACGCCCAATAAAGCCGCCAATGTATTTCCCACGCCTTCACGTTTTCCGCCCAGCCAAGCGCGAGTTTTCTCGGGGCTGAAAAATGAGCGCAAAAAGGTGATTAGGAAAATCATCCCGCCTAAAAGCAAGATAATTTTGGGGACATCGTAGAAAAAGAATGCCAGCGATTCGCCCAAATGAGACCCGACAGGTTGTGCTAGCAGGTCGTACGCGATCCAATTTGCCAGCGGCTCGATGAGGTTGTAAGCAACTAGCCAAAAGAGAAGGCTGGCACCAACTATGATGAGTTTTTGCCACGGAATTTCGCTGGATTTTTTTTGCGAGATAGATTGATTCATGCTTGCTCCTCTAAAGCATATTCGGTTTTTTGAATGAGATCGGACAAAAAAAAAGGCTCAAACGTGATTTGGGCTTACTTCCGTTAAAAGGGCTATATCTCAAGCTCAGGGATGAACATCATCTCCTGTGCATCGCTGACGCAGTTCGGGCAAGTGCAGGTAGAGGGAACTACCTTGGCGAGTGAGCGGGGCATCCCCGTGATTTGGTACGCGCTGTCGAGCAATATATACACCTTCGCATCCGTCACACGGTAGTAGATATTCCAACCCTCGCGTCGTTTGGCAAGAATCCCGGCTTTGCGTAACGCCATTAACTGTTGAGA
>CAZERH010000073.1:0-8632 GCA_964515535.1 uncultured Anaerolineaceae bacterium | reverse complement strand
CGCTTAGAGTAACGTAACGGATCATCCGCGATTGGAACTTGGTCAGCTTCGATAAGCTGGGTGCGCAATTTAGCGATAGCCTCTTTTAACTCTGCCATGCGAATTTCCCTATCAGCAGTGAGACAAGCAAATTTTTGCAATTCTTCTGTTCGTTCTTGGACACGTTTTTCTATCTCGTTGGAATCCCGAATAACATGCGTATATAAGCGAGCATTATAAATCGCTTGTGCCGCTTGAGATGCAAAAGGTTTCACCAAATCGATATGCTCTGCGGAGTAAGTAATATCGACATCATGACTATCTAAAGTTAGGAAACCGATAAATTCTTCCCGCACAATGAGCGGAACGCCCATCCAATGCTTTATATTCTCTGTTTTCCCCCAATTCTTAAAATCTGCATTATTTAAGACGTTATTTATAATTACAGGGATTTGTTTTTTCATCACCTCTTTAAAGGTTCCGTTCTCTTCAGAAAATTTCTTTCCCTTTAATGAAGGTAAGATATTATAATCTACTGCCACTCTCAATTCATCTTCTTCATACAAGAAGATTGCACCACTATCAAGAGGTAACACCCCTTTGATTTGCTCTAAAATAAGCTCGAGTAGTTCATCTATATCTAGCGATGTGGTCAAAGCACTTATGATGGCGTTCAGCGTTTTTACTTGTTGGAATTTTTCTTGAATTTCTTTATGTAAACGCGCGTTGTAGATAGCTTGTGCGATGTGGAGGGAGAAGGATTGCGCTAGAGCCGCGTCCTCGGGAGAAAATGCTCGAGACGCACAACTGTCAAAAGTCAAATACCCAAGCACAAGGTCACGCGCGACCAACGGAAGTCCCATCCATCCGCGAAAAGAAAGTTCATCATCCCATTCTTGATAATATGTTGCTTTTTTCGCATCATCCAAAATAAGCGGTTGGTGTTTTTTATTAATGCCTTGCATGAGCGTTTGAGAAAGAGGGCAAGAATATCCTATAAATCTTTCGGCATTGCCAACCGCTTTAGCTATGGTCACATCTCCATTTTCTTCCGTTAGGAAAATAGAGGCAGAATCAAATGCGATTGTATACGCAACTTCTTTAAGGATAATTCCCAATAAATCCTCAAGGTCGAGTGAGGCTGAGAGCGCGGCACTAATGCGGTTTTGACTGATAAGTTTGTCTATATGTGATTTTAATTCTTTTTGTGTATTAGTAAATTCGGTAATATCGTTCATAGTGATAATGGAGATGTCACCCAGGGGCATCATATCGAACTCTACTGTGCGAATTTCACCGTCTTTACGCGTGACTTCTCTTATCTGGGTTTGGATTTGCATTCCTGTTTTTGCGGCCCTGGCAGTTTCTTTTTCCCATTCCCTTTTTGCTAAATTTCGGTGTTTTTCGTCCGAATAAATTTTGTGCCACCATTGCTCTGCTTTGGCAAGGTCGTAGAGGGTGTACCCAAACACTTCAACAAATTTATGGTTAAAGTATTCGATATCTCCGCTTGGGAGGGCAATTGCCATGGGGATAGGTGCTTGGGCTACAACGCTCTCAAAACGTTCTTTGCTTTTTCGCAGTTTTTCTTCTGCTTCTTTTCGTTCTGTAATATCATGGATAATTAATGAAAATAATTCTTGCTGATTAAGTTGTAGTTTTGTTTGGTAGATTTCAACATCGCGAATTTCTCCGGAGGAAAGTATATGCTTGAAAACAAAGTAATTTTGTTTTCTTTTTCTTGCCTCTGCCATTCTTATTTTTATTTTTTCAGGCGACAATATGTTGATTTTGTTTACATTCATCCCTACAAATTTTTCTTTGGCAAAGCCGTAAAATTTTAGTGCCGCATCATTAGCAAAAACAATTTCCCCGTTTTGGGGATCAACCAGAATTATGATAGCGTCATTATTTTCAAAGAAAAATCGGTAGCGTTCTTCACTCTCTTCTAATAGTTCTTTTGCTCGCACTTGCTCGGTAACATCTTCGAGAAAGCCTTCGATATAAAGAAATTCTCCGCCTTCATCATAAACTGCTCTTGCTTGTGTTTCCACCCAAATAATACTGCCGTCTTTGCGATAGCATTGTTCTCGAGTGTTTATTACACCACCACTTTGTATATTATCTAAGAGAGTATCTCGGTCACTGCTGTCAACATATATTTGCTCACGAATGTCTGTAATTTTGGTTATCATTTCACTCGCAGTTTCGTAACCATATATTTTTGCTACAGCAGGATTAACCCTCAAAAAATGCCCGTCCAGCGTTGATTGAAAGATACCTTCAATTGCATTTTCAAAGATATTTCTATATTTCTCCTCACTCACGCGCATGGCTTTTTCTGCCTGTACCTGCTTCGTAATATCTCGAATGGAAGTTACCCGCGCTACACGCCCCTCATAATGCATTATGCGCCCGTTAATTTCGGCGATAAAAGTAGTGCCGTCTTTACGCAAAGCCCTTACACGATAAGGCTTATTATGACCAGCAAGAACATGATGGATTACGAGGTCTTTGTCTTCCGGGGCAATAACATCTGTTGCAGACATACCAACAGCTTCTTTTTGAGAGTAGCCAAAAAGTTTTTCTGCCGCAAGGTTTGCTTCGACACAAATGCCTTTTTCTGAAATCAAAATGGCTTCAAGAGAGGCTTCGGATAAACGCTTGAAACGTTCTTCCGCGCGGACGCGTTCTGTAATATCTATCAAAGCCCCTTGCATTGCTCCTTCTCCCTTATATACTGTTCGCGCACCTAGCACCTCGATATCTACAATGCGCCCGTCTTTTCTTAAGCCTTGAAATCTGTAATTGCTAATTTTGGTTGTACGCAATTCCCGTTTTTGAACCTCTTCGTTGACCATATCCCAGCTTGTTGGTGCAACTAGATTCTGCACATTCATACCGATCATCTCTTCGGCTGAATCATATCCGAACAATTTCGCAAAACCTGCACTTGCAAAACGGAGGGTGTTTTTCTGCGTAATATAAAAACCCACCAACGAGTTATCCACTAAAGAGCGATATTTAAATTCCGCTTCTTCCAACTCGGCAGTTCGCTGACGTATCTTTGTGCGCAAAAAGAAATCTCTTATGGCAAGACCAACCATTATGCTAAGGAGAATTAGCGACAATAATTTTGCCCAAGTTGGCATTGTGTTTTCAACAGAAGCGTCAAACCAGTAATTTAATGCCTGATAATACGAAGAATTTTTATCTGCTTTCATGAGGGCAAGTTGCCCATCTATTGCAGAGAGCAAATCATCATGCATACCCTTTGGTACAGCAAAGCGAACTTCAATGGGGTTAAAAATAATTGCACTCTGCGTCACATCATAATCCGGCGCGTGTCGCATGGCATATAAGTGATTTACGATGCCGCCAAAAGTCTTTTTTTCATCAACCATCTGCAATACTTCAGCATAATTTTTCACATAGATAAAATCTACACTAAACCCAAAACGCGAGAGATAGGATTGGAACTCTTTTTTGTGTATATCTTCCTCTGTAGCCGCAAGGGTTTTCCCATCTACGTCTAGGATGGAAATATCCGCCGCGTCGCTCTGGACGTAAACTTGCCCCCAATTTGTAATCAGCGTCTCGGCTGAAAAATCGAAGCGTTTAAGCCGCCCCTCCGAAAACACAATAGGTGCCAGCAAATCTATATCACCATCTTCCAATGCGCTTAAGCACCCTGACCGCTCGCAAGAAACAAACTCTAACTCCCATTTCTCATCTTTTGCCATTTCTCTTAGCAAATCAATAACAAAACCTTGTGCCTCACCATCGTCATCTACAAAAGAAAGAGGCGGGTTATCATAAATCCCAACCCGAAGAAGACGCATGGGGGCAACACCTGCCAACATAAATAAAAGTAGAGGCAATAAAAAGGAAAGATATTTGCATCTAATGGTCATGGGACAGCCACCTTTTACTGCGAAATCACTGTGTTTTTCTATAGCTAATCTTACCTTATCGCAAATGTCTACACAATAAAAACCAGCAAACCATCAAAACAGGAATAGAGACACTCCCTTTGTTTCCGCGTCAAGAAACTCTAATCATAGCGTGTTATACTCACAAAAATCTACCACTCATAAAAAATGAAGTTGCTAGGTAGCCCAAAAAAATATAATGAAACTTCTAAAATCCTGCGGGGTTGTTATATACGTTATTGTATATCTCTCCGCCGGTAGAAATAATAGGAATAAACCGGTGTCTGAAGAAAAAAAGAAAGCACAAGACGAAAAAGAAATTCTCAAACAAGCCGCTGAGGGAAGCGAGGATGCTTTTGGACTGCTCTACGAAACCTATGTTGATCGCATCTTCAACTATATCTATTATAGGACAGGTAATGTCCACGATGCAGAGGATTTAACCGCGCGTGTTTTTCAGCGAGCAATGAGGCATATAGTAAATTATCAAGATCGCGGCGTTCCCTTTTCGGCTTGGCTATATAGAATTGCTCACAATCTCGTTGCCAATTGGCATCGCGACCGTAGCCGAAAAAAAGAAATAACCATTACAGAAAAAATGGTGTTACCAGCAAAGTACGAGCATCCCGAAACAACGATGATGCGAACTGAAAAACAAGATGCTTTGCTTCGCATAATCCGTACTTTGCCACCAGACCGCCAGCAATTGCTTATCCTGAAATTCGTTGAAGGTTACTCTAATGTAGAAATCGGCGAAATCATGAATCGTAGTGAGGGAGCGGTTAAAAGTCTCTATCATCGCACCTTATTAGCTTTGCGTAATCGGGTAGGTGACCTAAAAGTAGAAATTGAAGGAGAATAGTTCATCTTAACGGCTACCTCCGGGGATACTCCCCTCTTTAATTAGGGAAAAAAATGAATAAAAAAACAGAAAAAGAAATCATGGAAGACAAAGAAGAAATAACTGAATTGGAAAATTCTCTGTCTATGACATTGAAATCAATCCGTCCTCCAAGCGATGTGATGCAACGTCTCCAAGAGCGAATTGGCAAGCTGGAAACGAATCGCATTGCCAAACGGATTAGCAATTGGGAGTTATCTATTATCACGATTGGGGGCGCGGTGTCGGCAACAATGGTAATTTTAACGATAATAAGGGCGTTGTTCTATTTCTTCGGAAAATACAAAAAAAGTATGGCGTAAAGGTTTCCCGTTTTGTGTTTTAGGGCAGGTTATATAGACCTGCCCTATTTTGTTTAATCTTCCCAATTTGGGGTTAAGATTGAACAAATCTTTTTCGCTTCGGCGACCAAGTCCACATCCACGGGGAGGCGAAAATCGTTGGTTACGCGCAAACGCAGATGAGCAGAGGCAAGCCTGAGGTCCGCGGGCGTGTCGTCCATTTCTTCCAAAAATTTCAATAGGTCGTAGGCACTCAAGCTGGGCGGATGGATTTCGCACTGAATCAGATATTCCCGTATAGAAATTCCTGCCGCTCGCCGCGCACAGACGCGCATTTTCCCTTGATTTCCAACATTCCGGGCATTTTCTGCCATTGCAAATTCTTTGGCTAAGTCTGTTTTCCAAGTAATCATTTTATTAGGGTAGCTTATCTGCTATTTTTAAGAATTTCCGTACGAGGAAAGGTTCAAAATGACTGCCGCTTTTTTCTTTAATCATTTTAAGAGCTGTCTCTTTTGATCTTTCTTCGTGGTAGGCACGGTTGCTGGTGAGGGCTTCGTAAACGTCTACGAGTGCCATTAGCCTGCCTTCGAGGGGAATTTTGCCTCCAGCCAAGCCGTGTGGATACCCGCTACCATCCCATTTTTCGTGGTGATATAAAATAAAAGGAATCGCGGGTTTTAGATGAGAGACACCGGTGAGCATTTTTGCGCCAACCTCAGGGTGTTGATGCATAATATCCCATTCTTTTGAGGTAAACGAGCCTTTTTTATTTAATATGGCGGTGGGTACAGCCAGTTTGCCAATATCGTGCAAAATTGAGCCGAATTCTAAAATAGCTAGAGAGGCTTGGTCCCACTCTAAGGCTTCACCAAAAATTCTAGCTATTTCACGGACGCGATATATATGATGGTGCGTATAAGGGTCACGGGCTTCTATGGTGTTTGCCATCAGCAAAACCGTTTGCAAGTGAGCCTCACGAGTATCAAAAATCTGCACTGCCTGACGCCTATCAAGGCGGACGCGCACCGCATCCAGTAATTCTTGTGCGTCAAACGGTTTGATAAGGTAGTCGTCTACGGCTAGGCGGCGCGCTTGTGAGAGGTTTGATTTTTGTGAATATGCGCTTAAGAATAAAAAAGGTACCGCCGCACCTTTTTCTCTTGAACGAACAGCTTTAAGAAAAGCAAATCCATTCATTTCTGGCATAGCTATATCAGAAATGATTAGATCGGGTGAAGATTGGTCAAAAATAGCCAGTGCCTTTTTCCCGTTTTCTGCCACAGTGACTTGATAGTTTTGAGTTTTTAAAATTGTTTCAGCGAGTTCTCTCAAATCACTATTGTCATCTACTACAAGAATTTTTTCTTTCACAATACTGCCTTCCTAGTATTTTTGGGGAGATTCATTTACCCAACGAGAAACATCCCGCTTTTTACGGATATTTTAAGGTCCCCAACGGGGTTGCCAATCACAATAATCGTTATCTGTTAAACGACGTAAATCTGTGCCGTCTGTGCGCATGATATAAATTTCGCAACCATGATCATCACCGTAATTATCGAAATATGCGGTAAAAGCAACCCAGTTTCCATCCGGTGAAAAACCGGGACCTTGGCTATTGCCGCCATCGGGCGTGATTTGATGCAGATTCGAGCCATCGTCATTCATCAAGTATAGTTCACGATGCCAAGATTTTCCTGAATAAGTAACGATTTCGCCGCGCGATGACCAATCCGTGCGCCCGCGCAAGAAATCCATGACATTGACTTGGCGCGGGCTTCCGCCATCTAAACGGATTATGTACATTTGCACCGTACCGTTAAAATCAGACGCAAAAAGAAGCTCCTGTCCATCCGGCGACCAAGTTGGGTCCCAGCCCGCTTCGTAAACTTGATGCGGATTACGCCCGTCCCTATCCATGACCCAAATTGCATGTGTGTCAAGCGGTGCACCATGCGTAAACGCGATTTTACTGCCATCCGGCGAAATTTCCGGTGCGGTTAATATCCCCATCCCGTTTGTGAGTTGGCTAATTCTCCCATTGAGGGTTATTTCATAAATATCGTAGATATTTTCGCCGCCAAATTGGGCATAAATCACGCTCTGACCATCCGGTGCCATAGAAGGATAAAAATGACGAGTATAATCTTCGGTCGTTAAGCGGCGTTGACCGCTCCCGTCGGCGTTCATAATGCAAATCTGGTCACCGGAACGTACCCTAAAAATTTGGCAAACATAAGCAATCTTTCCCGATGGAATAGCAGGGTTGGCTGTAGGGCTGGGAGTAGCTTGGGGCGAAGGCTCTACGATAGGAAGAAGTGTAGATTGCGCGTTAGTAGATATTCCCGTCAAAGCGATTTGGGTCGCAATTTCAAAAGGGTCTCTTGTGGGCTGAGACACAGGAAAACTACAGGAAGCTAATAGAAAAAAAAGAATGACATACATAAAAGATAAGCGCATGGGACTAATGATACCTGAAAAAAAGATAACGATGCGAGAAATTTTACTCGATTATGAAGACACAGCCTGTGATATTCAAATAAAGGAAGATAAATATCGTACAACCACACGATAATTAAAAGTGCTCCCCGTAATTCTACGCAAAACGATAGAATACACCGACTTATCACCAAACCAAAACAGGTACATCAATGCGCCTAAAAGCCAATGCCACCCTTCTCTTCGTAGCCCTCGTTTGGGGTTCCGGTTTCATCGCCCAAGATATCGCCGCTCAATATCATATCGCCTATCTTTTTAATGGTGCGAGTTTTCTTGTGGGCGGGCTGGCACTGCTCCCATTTATCCCCCGCAAGAACAAAATCTCACGAGGACAATGGAAGTGGATGCTCGTAGCCGGCACAACTCTCTTTTTTGCATCCACCCTCCAACAAGTGGGGATTTTCTATACCAAAATCGCTAATGCCAGCTTTCTAACCAGCATCTATATTGTCTTTATCCCCTTTATTCTCTGGCTGGGATTCCGTGAACGCCCCCATTGGATTGATATACTCACCATCACAATGGCAATTATCGGGGCTTATTTACTTTCCAGCGCGGGAATTAGGCTTCAAATCCAACTAGGTGACGGATTAGAAATACTAGGCGCGGTGTTTTGGGGAATGCACGTTGTCGTTTTAGGAAAATTTGCTTCCAAATACGAAGCCCTCTCTTTTGCGTCGGGACAATTTCTTATCGCTGGTGTTGCCACACTCCTTCTGGGATTAATTCTCGAAGATCCCGCCCAATTCTTTGTTAAACCCCTGCTTCTCGCCACCCTATATCGCGGGCTTCTCTCAGTTGGCGTTGGCTACACGCTACAAGTTTGGAGCCAAAATTATACGCCTTCCACCTCCGCCGGGCTGATATTAAGCCTCGAATCCGTTTTTGCGACAATCATAGCCTGGATAATTCTGAGGCAAACCCTCCTTCCGGTTCAAATTTTAGGATGTATCATTATCTTGCTGGCTGTGCTATTCTCACAATTTAAACAAGATGGATAAAGAACCGCAACACGCGTGGATTAGGCTTGCGTGCCC
>CAZERH010000072.1:0-8654 GCA_964515535.1 uncultured Anaerolineaceae bacterium | reverse complement strand
GTGAGGTTAAGACTTTTGGTAACGCGCCTCACCGCCTCATCCAAGGATAAACGTCCCATCAGAAGCAAAGCTAAAGTCCAGAATCCAATCGCGCCAGCCATTCGCATGGGGCTTTTTCTTTTACCGATGAGTACTTCCCAAATTTTCAGATGCTCGGGGTCTGTTGTCATGGTGTGGTGAGCAATATGAATATCGGCGCCACAAAGTTCCATATCTTGAAGTTTCGTGAAGGTACGGTTAGAGTCCGGATAGCGAGCGTCCATCGTTTCTCGTTTTACGATGCCGTAGTAAACATCGTGTTTTGTTTCCATGGCAGTATCAATCAGCCAGTCGACCATTTCGCCGGTGATGGCGGGAATATCGGAGGAAGCGGAGAGAACGTATTCAGCTTGCGGGTTGAGTTCGCGCATTTTATTGATGCCTGCTTCGATATTGCTAAGCATCCGTCCTTGGTTTGGGATGTGGTAAGTGGGTTTCTTGCAGGTTACTTTCACCTCATCCGGTAAGCCAATAATAATGACATTATCCACTTTTTGAGCATCTCCGAGTGCATCTAGCACCCATTGCACCATTGGTTTTCCGCCGATATTAAGCGCGGCTTTCGCTTGTCCTTGCGTATATTTGTAGAGGGGTTGATCGGGTTCGGGGATTCCGCCCGCGATGACGATTGCGTCCATAGCTACTCCTTGTTGAGGGATGAAAAACCGATTCGGGCGCGTTTTCGGCTTGGTTTTTGCACCCAAATATCTCTTCTACGTAAGCGGAGATGCGATCCACACCACGCGGATGTGATTGAGGGCAAGCAAGCCGAAAATACGCGCGTTGCGGTACTTTATCCGATAAAAACTTAGTTCAGCTCTCTAATTTGGGGTTTGAAATCCAGCTCATCCAGCATTTCGTTTAACTCATCGTTGGTCAGTTTGCGGTTTTTGCCGGATGCGGCGATGAAGGCGGCTTCCATCATATTTGTCCCGAAAGAGCGACCCTCAATGGCGGGCGTGCCGGTGACTACATATTTTATGCCCGCGTCTTTGAAGAGTTGCATATCTTCTTCGGTGGTGGTGTTGGTGACGATGACTTTGCCTTCAAGTTTATTGGGCATGTGGCGCACAATATAATTATTATCACCGGCGATGACGCTTGCCCATTGATAGTATTTTTCGAATTTGGGTTCGCGGACGGTTTGCTTGTCGCCGGTGGGATAAATCCACTCGAAGGGGAGACGCATGACGATGGGGTATAGCAAAGTTGCCAAAAGTTTGAGCGAGCTGACTTTGCGCATAGGAATCGGAATACCTAAGCCAAACATTAGCTCGCCAAAGATGCACTCATAATCAGCATCTATAAAAGATTTGGTCATCCCCCAGCGGTCGGAGGCGGCGGTCAGCAAAACGGTTTTTGGGTTGATATAATCGCCGATTTCTTCTTCGATAAAACCTGCCAAACGCGCTTCAAGGGTGTTTCGCAAGCCTGAGCCATCTACAACAGGAGTTTTTTCTGCTCCGTCTGCAATCCAGGCTACGTTGTGATAGCGAAAGTATTTTCCGGCGAATTCGGTGCCGAAATCGCCGCCGCCTAAGCCGAAGGCATCTACAGTGCCGTCCATTTCTGTGAATAATTTGGCGGCTTTCTTTAAATCGCCATCTGTGCCGATGCGCTCTATGCTGATTTCTTCGCCCATCAGGTTGACGGTAACGGCTTTATCGCGCTTGGATGAGCCTATGCTCACACTCACTGCTCTTTTCATTTTACTCTCCTCAATCATTCCCCTTGTAACTCCCTCAAGTTGGGGGAGGATTGGAGGGGAGTTTGATTTCTTTTATCTGACCTGATTATACCTAATTAAACAAAAATTTCAGCCAGAATTTTCTTTTGGCTGAAATTTTTAGATATTTCTTAAAAGCGATGAGTGGCATTTCTTTCACGCATCATGCTCTCCCTCACAACAGGTGTCGCTGAGGGCTAAAGTGCCTTTTTGGGAGGGAATCAGTTGCAAGCTCCCGCCGTAGGCTGAAATGAGATGTTCGGGGGTGAGGGCTTCCTCAGCACGCCCGATGGCGAGAAGATCTTTATTTAACAACATGACTCTATCGAAGCGTTCGCTCGCCATCTTCAAATCGTGGAGGGAGATGAGGGCGGTCACATTCCGCGCACGAAGTTCATCTAAAATGCCAAAAATATCTTCTTGAGATGTTGCGTCTAGCCCCGTCATGGGTTCATCCATCAAAATAATTTCGGCTTCTTGAGCGAGGGCGCGAGCGATGAACATGCGCTGTTGCTGACCGCCGGAAAGCTGGTCGATTTGGCGTTTGGCGAGCTGATTGAGTTTAACGAGATTGAGGGCGTTATCTACCACCTCCCAATCGTGTGCTTTTGGGTTGCGAAAAAGTCCCAGATGCCCGACTCGCCCCATCATGGCGACATCGGCAACGGTAACGGGAAAAGTCCAATCTACCTGATTGCGTTGCGGCACATACGCGATGCAAATATGCCCGCCGGGGGCTTGCCCGAAAATTCGAATTTCACCTGAGGTGGGTTTTTGTA
This sequence comes from uncultured Anaerolineaceae bacterium, assembly GCA_964515535.1. Lineage (GTDB taxonomy): Bacteria > Chloroflexota > Anaerolineae > Anaerolineales > Villigracilaceae > Desulfolinea. The sequence goes on along the minus strand of CAZERH010000072.1, from coordinate 6,110 downwards.
CACCGGCAATAATTTTGAGCAAGGTGCTTTTGCCCGCGCCGTTAGGTCCCACAATCGCGATTCGTTCGCCCTCTTGCAGAGAAAACGAGACATCTAAGAGCGCATCTCCGCTTTCATAGCGCATAGAGAGTGATTCGGCGCGCAAAATAGGTGCGTCTTTATCGTGTTCGTGACGTTGATGGCGGCTCAGGTGACGAGAAGTTTTTTTGAATTCTTTGAAAAAGGTCATTATATTTCGCTTTATTTTAGCGCGTTTACAAATGCTTTCGTATTGTATCGCAAATAATCCAAATAACTTCCTGCTTCTCCATCCGGCGCACTCAGCGAACCGGTATAAAAATAGACAATTTTCACGCCCGTATCTTCGGCAATGCGTTCAGCCAAATTTGAATTCACCGTATTCCCCACAAAAATCGCCGGAACACCCAACGCCGAAATCGCATCTTCAATCTCTGCCAATTCTTGCGCCGAAGGCTCCGCAACCGAGCTATATCCCGCCACTATTGCGCCCACTTGCTCTAACCCGTACTCTTGCACATAATATCCTAGCAAAAGATGGTCGGTGACAATTTTTCGCTTTTCTACGGGGATTTTGGCAATTTCCTCGCGAATCCACAAATCTATTTTTTCGAGTTCCGAGATATAAGATTTTGCGTTTTCTTCATATATTTTTTGATTAGCGGGATCAGATTTACTTAATGCCGATTCGATATTTGCCACCCAAATAATGACATTATTAGGATCTGTCCAGGTATGCGGATCGCCCGTGTGTTCGGCTGGCTCCTGCTCGTCCGCGTTGGAATGTGAGAGAAGCGTAATCCCCTCCGAGACCTCCACTACGCGCTCTTCCGCCCCCGCACTCTCCAGCAAATGCGCAATAAATGCCTCTAAACCCGCGCCATTTGCAAAGATAATATCCGCATCCGCCACCATCGCAATATCTTGCGGAGTCGGGTCAAAGCTGTGCGGATCTGTTCCTTCGGGGAGCAGGGTTTTGACCTCAATCAAATCCCCGCCAACCTGACGTACAACATCCGCTACAATGCTGGTGGTGGCAACAACTTGTAATTTCCCTGTATCGGTTTGGGGTGAAGTTTGCGCACTACAGGATGCGAGCAAAATACTTAAGAGCAAAAATAGACTTAGTTTTTTCTTCATAAAAGCACCCTTTTGAAATTGTTTGGTAGTAAAAAGGATTCTACCTCATTCTAAAAAATCTGCATTAGAAAATCACGGAGAACACAAAGTTTTTCTCTGTGTTCACAAAGAAGGTCTTCGTGAACTTTGTGCCTTTGTGGTGAGATTTCGAGAAAGTTTTAGATGCAATCTCTAATCTAAAAAATGCTATAATTGCTTCATGCAAAAAATCACTCGTTGGATTATCCCCCTCGCGGCATTATTTGCCCTCGCCGTTTTTATCTACATCTCCCCGCCGGAGCTTCTTGGTAAAGCGGACGCGGTTGGCTATGCTATATGTCATCGTATTGATGAACGCTCTTTTCATCTCGGAGAACGTCAACTCCCCATGTGCGCGCGTGATACGGGCACGTTCACAAGCGCGGGGCTAACTCTCCTTTTCCTAGCCCTCACCAAGCCGAAACGCGGCGGAATGCCGTCCAAGAAAATCATTTTTGTTTTAGCTTCTCTCTTTTTAATATGGGCATTTGACGGCGCAAACTCTTATCTTTATCTGATTAAGCAAATCTATGAGGGCGCACTTCCGCAAGTTCCTAATGCTTATATTCCCAACAACACGTTACGACTTCTTACCGGCACAGGCATGGGCATGGGGATGGGCGCAATTCTCTATGCCGCCTTTAACCAGAGCGCATGGAAAAAAGCAGATATGCGTCCCGCCCTCAAAGATTGGCGCGATTTGGGCATTTTAGCTGGTATTTTATATCTTGTCGCCTTCGCTATCTTAACAGAATCGATTATTGTCCTCTACCCCATCGCCTATATCAGCGTGTTTGGGGTACTAGCACTTCTTAGCCTCATCTTCAGCGTAGTTTGGATCATGATTATGCGCCAAGAAAATAGTTTCACTTCCCTTAAAGAAATATGGATTGCTCTCCTTGCCGGATTTACCCTCGCCTTAATTATGATTCTCGTTATAGATTTGCTTCGCCTGCGAATGACAGGTACTTGGGGCGCATTCCCGATGGGATAGCAAAGATGATGGGGTCAAAGTAGAGCATAAAACGGGTCTCTTCTGCATTTGCAATTGAAAAATGTAAGTTTGTAGATGTTTTTCTCTCTACGAAAGGATTAAGAAATGGAACTTCTCACCGGCATTTTTACCGCTTTCGGACTTTCTGCCAGCGCGGGATTAAACGCTTATATTCCCCTTCTTACAGTTTCGCTCTTGGCAAAATTCACCAATCTTATTCAGCTAAAATCCCCATGGGATACCCTCACAAGTTGGTGGGTGATTGGTCTCTTGGTAATTTTAGTTACCATTGAATTCTTCGCTGACAAAGTACCGGCGGTAAACCATATCAACGATATTATCCAAACCTTCATCCGTCCCATTGCAGGCGCAATTGTTTTTGCCGCCAGCGCACATATAATTACAGACATAAGCCCGATTATCTCAATGGTTGCGGGCGTACTCATCTCCGGAAGTGTGCACACCGTCAAATCGGTTGCGGTGCGTCCGGCTATCACCGCCACAACCGGCGGGGTGGCAAATACCCCCGTCAGCATCGCCGAAGATGTTGTGTCTACCTTCCTGTCTATATTAGCTATACTCATTCCTCTAATTATTGGTATCATATTGGTATTGGTTACAACAACTTTTATTTGGGCAAGGTGGCGAAAAGTCAAAACCCAAACAAGTTAAAGGAGAAAGAAATGACCCAAGAACCTCAAGAACCCTATCAGCAAGCTCCCCCACCTCTTGCCCCACCGACCAGTTCAATGGCTACAACCAGCCTCATCGCCGGCATTGTCGGTTGGACAGTAGCCCCTCTTCTCGGCGCACTCACAGCCATCATCACCGGACACATGGCAAAAAAAGAAATCCAAGAAAGTCAGGGCAGACTAGGTGGCGATGGCATGGCAACCGCAGGCCTTGCCATGGGCTATTTGCAACTTGTCCCCGTTGTGTTTTGCATTTGCATAGTTGGCATCATGTTTCTAATGGGTATGTCTATCCCCATTCTCGATTCAATTCTAAACGCATTTTAGGAGGCTGTTATGTACGAAGAAAATCAAGTTCCCCCCGTTGAAGAAAAGAAAACCAATATCTGGCTCATTGTTGGTATCGCCGCAATCGTCCTTTGCTGTTGCTGTGTTGTTTTTTCAGGACTAGCATGGAACTTTGGCGACCAAATCATCTACTCACTTGGCTTATAAGAATAAAAAAGACTTCCAATTGGAAGTCTTTTTTATTTCTCCAAAATTTGGATGCGTGCAATATCCAAGCCAATTTTCGCCCCTACCCTTGGCGCATTAGACAGGTAAAAATAAAACCCTCCCTCCAAACTCACCCTATATTTATTTTGTCGGAAGCGGATATCTGCCACGCGCCCGTGCAAAAGGGAATTTTCATTGCCCAATTTCACATCTTCCGGGCGGATTAAGAGCGAAACGCGCGCGTTTTTAACTTGAGAGCCCTCAACAGGCATGGAAATAGTCCCTAACTGTGTTTCCACAACCTCGCTCCCCAGCATCTTGCCCTCAAGCACATTCCCCGCACCCAAAAATTCCGCCACCCAACCCGAAACGGGATTCGCATAAACCTCTGCCGGATTTCCGCGTTGTACGATCTTCCCCTCATGCAATAACATCACGCGATCCGCGAGTGCAAAAGCCTCCTCTTGGTCATGCGTCACATAAATCGCCGGAACTTGGCTTTCCTGCAAAATGCCACGCAACTCCACGAGCAGATACTCACGCAACTTACGATCTAACGCGCCCAAAGGCTCATCAAACAATAACAAGCGCGGACGCGGAGCCAATGCCCGCGCCAACGCCACTCGCTGTTGCTCCCCGCCGGAGAGCTCCGTCACGCGCCGAGATTCAAATCCCAGCAAATCGACTTGTTTTAACGCAGAATTTACGCGTAATCTGATTTCATCCTTCCCCAATTTTTGCATCTTCAACCCAAAAGCCAGATTCTCGTAAACGCTCAAATGTGGAAAAAGCGCGTAATCTTGAAAAATCAAGCCGAAATTGCGTAAATGAGGTGGCGTAGCTTCAAGCGACTTTCCCCGCCAAAAAACCTCACCTTCATCAGCGTTTTCTAACCCTGAAATAACCCGTAATAAAGTAGACTTTCCGCTCCCTGAAGGACCCAAAAGGCAAATCGTTTCCCCCTCGGCAACTTCAAGAGAGATGCCGCGCAAAAGCGGCTTTTCTTCATAAGTTTTGTAGATATTTTCAAGTTTTAGCATTTTTTATTCGGTAGACCCTAATTGACTGACAAAACTAATTTCAGGGCATTTTTTGCCACAGCCCCATAAATACATGCGGAGTGTTACGCGAAGTTCACAGAGACCACAGTATTTTTTCTCATGTTTTTAAAGATTCTCTGCGCTTTCAGTGCTCTCAGTGGTGAGAAAGTATTTCGTAAAACGAATTATGCAATATGCAACACGTTTTACGCGTAGCGAATTATCTCATAAATGGGGGCATTGCAATTTTTTCATTGTATAATCTAACCATGCGTAAAACAACTTTATTTATCCTAACATTATTCCTCTTGTCGCTCAACGCGTGCAAACCCAAAACATTGCCCATGTCCGGCAACGAAATCGGTGTTGCGGTAGCAGGCACATTAGCGGCACTGCCCCAACCTACCCTCCAACCAACTTATACTCCCTATCCCACCGTTACCCCTCACGCGCCCCCGCTAGAAGGTCTGTTTTGCGAATATCAATTTTGCATTGGACACCCTCCCGACATCGCTTTTTTTGATGCACAAAAAGCCGAAAACCCCAGCGCATACAGCGCAGGAATGCTTGCCTCCTATCGTCCAGATCTCTTTGCTCTCGTCATCTGGCAACTGAATTACGGAACAGATGACCCTCAATTTATGCTCGAATTAACCATGCAAGAGGGAATAGATGAGCGAAGCGGCAACCTTGACGTGAACCTGCTGGGCGATTTAACAACTTTTTACTCAACAATTAAGACCAGTGCCTCCGAAAAACTCCCCACCGGAGGTGTCGCCGCGTGGGTTTGTGGCGATCGCGCCTTCGGCTGGAAAGTTTACACCCCCACCGAAGAGATAGCCCAACAACTCTTTCAAGACGCAATAAGCAAATTTCGTTGTGCGGAATAGTTAGCACCGACTTTGATTTACGCTAAAAAGCTAAATGGGATCGCGCAAGACGGGGCAAGTCATGCAATGCCCGCCACCGCGTCCGCGTCCCAATTCTGATCCGGGGATGGTTAAGACCGTCACTCCGTTATTCTGTAATTTTTCATTTGTCCACTCATTGCGATCGTAGGCAACGACCACGCCGGGTTCCAGCGCAACGACATTATTCCCATCATCCCATTGCTCTCGTTCCTGATCAAAGTCATTCCCGCCCGTAGAAATAGCGCGCAATTTCTTCAATCCCATTGCCTCTTGAACAGCGTCCAGCCACCCCTTATTTTCAACACTGACCTCCAATCGACCCTTTTTTCCCGGTTTGTAGCTTATGGGCTGAATACGATTCACAACTTGCTCATAAATTGTGACCAAATCACGGTCACAAAAAGTAAAAACGGTATCGAGGTGCATACTGGCTCGATCGCGCGGCATCCTGGCGGCAAGAATATGGGTAGCGGTTTCGCTCTCGAAAAGTTTTTGGGCAAGTAGGCTAACCGCCTGATAAGTGGTGCGTTCTCCCATCCCGATTAGAACGACTCCATTGCCAACGGGCATCACATCGCCGCCCTCTATCATGGCATTTCCGTAATCCACATCGGGGTCGCCCCACCAAATATCAAAATCACCGTCTTTGAATTCAGGATGATATTTATAAATGGCATTTAAGTGCAAAGTTTCTTTGCGGCGCGGAGTCCAAAACATGGGATTCACGGTTACGCCTTTATAAATCCAACTAGAGCTATCGCGAGTGAAAAGTTGATTAGGCAAGGGAGGCAATACAAACTCA
>CAZERH010000071.1:0-8835 GCA_964515535.1 uncultured Anaerolineaceae bacterium | reverse complement strand
TTTTTCACCGGATGCGTTTTCGCAGGTGTCTACCGAATGGCTGTCTCCCTCAGACGCTACACAGGTGACGGGCTTTTCATCATCGTCTAGCCTTTTAACTTCATCCGTATAAGAGCGAGATAAATAACTTCCGGGAGAGAGCGAGAGCGCACCGAGACAGCCCTCGGCGCAACCATCCACAACACCGTCCGCACCGATGCTAGAGCCGATTCCCGCCATACGAGTTGGGTCTACGCCCTCAAGCATTGAGGCGGTCTTGTAACCGGCTTGGGCGTCAAGAAATCCCCCGTCTTTGCTAGATGGACCGGTGCTTTCACCATAATTACGAAAATCAAAGGTAAAAACTGCAAAAGAGACATTCTCCGGCATAAGCGGATAGATGATATTTTGCCGCGCCGGAGATTGCGCTCCGCCTCCGCCCCCGCCGCGATTTTGAAGCCAATTAATCATCCCGTTTTTGAGCCAATCGTTTTGGTCTCCGCCCGCCCAGTGCATGAGTACAATCACGGGGGCATTGGGAACTGACGCGGGGTAATAATAACCAACCAAATCGGCTCCATCGTCTGCTTTAAATTCTACGCGTTGCCCCTCGGCGGGTTGGGGATCAAATTCAGGTTCGGGAATTGCGGTTGGCTCAGGTGTCTCGGTTGGCGCAGGAGGGAGGGTAGGTGCGGGAATTTCCTCCTCGATTTCGGGTGCGGATTCTTCAATGGGCGCGCTATTGCCGCAAGATGCAAGAAATAGAGTGAATATAAAAAAGAGTGCGAGCATATATTTTTTCTTCATTTCAAATCTCCTTTTTGCGAATAAATTTGAATTCATTATACGGAATTTACTTGCCTCAAGCAAATTTGCCACTTACAATATCCCCATGCTCCCCCCAGACTTCACCCACGAACTCCAGCGCGCCACCCGTGGCGATTTTCGCGCCGATTCCATTACCCGCATTCTCTACAGTACCGATGCCTCCATTTATCAAATCGCCCCCAAGGCGGTCTTTATCCCGCGTCACCAGGAAGATTTGCACGCCGTAGTAGAAATATCCGCCAAATACAAGATTCCGATTTTGCCGCGCGGCTCCGGATCATCTTTGGCAGGGCAAGCGGTAGGAGATGCCCTGATTCTTGACCTCTCGCGCTATCTTGACAAAATACTGGATATCTCTCCCGAAGCGCGTACTGCGACTGTGGAGCCGGGCGTGACGCTCTCGAATTTGAACTTGGTCTCTGCCAAATTTGGCTTGGGGTTTGGTCCCGACCCAGCCTCCGCCGACCGCGCCACGATGGGCGGGGTGATTGGCAATAACGCCACCGGTGCCCATTCCATCCGCTATGGCATGTCCGCCGATCACCTCATTAGCACCGATATCATCTTGGCGGATGGTTCTCTAGCAACTTTTAAGGAAGTTTCGTTAAAGAGAGCCAAGCAACTCGCAGATGACGCACAAAAAACTTCCGCTTTTCATTTTTCTTCTCGCGTTCCCCCTGCAAACCTCGAAGCGACCATTTATTCCACCGCTCTCCATATTCGCCGAAAATATGATGAAGAAATCCGCAAAAGATGGGTAAAAACTTGGCGCAATACCTCCGGTTATAGATTGAACTATCTCCTCCCTTGGTCACCGTCTCGCCCACCACAATGGGGAGGTGAAAGCTACCCTAACCTTAAGCCCACCGCTTTCAACCTTGCCCCTCTCATGGCTGGTTCCGAGGGAACTTTGGCGATTATTCTCAAGATGACCGTCAATCTCGTGCCTCTTCCAAAAACAAAAATCTTGGTCATCCTTCCTTTTGACAGCATTGTCGAAGCTGTGGAATCTGTCCCTGAAATTTTAGAAAAAAAACCATCTGCCGTAGAATTATTTCCGCGTGCGCTGATAGACTTAGCGCGCGAAGTTCCCGCTTACGCACCTTTAATTAAATCCATCGGGGATAAATCTGCCGAAATGCTGGTCGTAGAGTTTGCCGGGGAACATCTTAACGATTTAGAAAAGCAAGCCAGAGCTTTAGGGAACAATTTGCGTGTAGTCACAAACGCGAAGGAGCAAGCTGATATTTGGAAGGTTCGCAAAGTCGGCTTGGGGATTTTGTCTACTTCAGTTGGTTTGACGCGAGGGGTAACATTTATCGAAGATTGTGCCGTGCCAGTTGAGCACTTGGGGGATTACGTTCGCGGCATGGAGGCGATTTTTAAACGTCATAAAACGGAGGGCGTTTTCTATGCCCATGCCTCGGCGGGATGTTTGCACATGCGCCCTGTTTTGAATTTGCAATCTGTGCGCGGACGCGAAGAGTTGCGCGAGATTGCGGAATCCGCGTTGGGGCTTGTTCTCAGCTTGGGCGGCGCGATGACCGGTGAACACGGCGATGGACTCTCTCGTTCGGAATTTCTTGAGGAAATTTACGGGGAAGAAATCAGCCGTGCCTTTTCTCTGCTAAAAAATGCGGCAGACCCTCAAAATTTGCTCAACCCCGGCAAAATTGTTTCCCCGCTACGGATGGATGACAACTTGCGCTATGGCGCGAATTACTCCGCGAAACCCTTCGCTAAACCGGTTTTGAGTTTCTCGGCAGAGGGTGGGTTGGTGAGTGCTATCGAAAATTGCAACGGTGCAGGCGTTTGTCGAAAATTTGACGGAACGATGTGTCCCTCCTTCCAAGCCACGCGCGAAGAAAGCCACTCCACACGCGGGAGGGCAAATTTATTGCGAGCTTTCATTTCCGGAAGAGATTTAATCGCGAAGGAGCGAAGTTCTAATGAGAAAAAAGGTTTTTCTTCGCACCCTTTGCGTTCGGGTGGTTCCGAAGAAGCTGTAGCCCGAGCTCTCGACCTCTGTCTCGCTTGCAAGGGATGCAAATCCGAATGTCCCTCTGGGGTGGATATGGCAAAACTAAAGTATGAGTTTTTTAATCATTATTACAAAGCACATCGGCGGAAATTGCGAGATTACCTTTTCGGATATATTGGTATTTTAGCGAAACTCGGCGCGCCTTTTGGGGGATTAGTAAATCAGGTATTAGGGAATCGGGTAATCGGGGGGATGGCTAGGAGGATTTTAGGTATTTCCGGGAGACGCGCTCTTCCTAAATTTCAGAAATTGGAAGGTGATGTACAATTCCAGGTACCGAAGACCGAATACCGGATGCTGAATACCGTCCTCTACCTCCCTGATCCCTTTACTCGCTATTTTGAAGCGGAAATTGAGCAAGCTGTTTTGAAAGTGCTAGATACAGCGGGCGTACACGTTATTGTTTTGCCTCTTCTCGGTGCGGGCAGAACGCTGATTTCCAAAGGTTTTCTCGAATCAGCGAAAAAACATGCTCAAAGGGTACGTGATGAAATCGCAAAAATCGACTCTGAGGGGAAATATCCTGTTCTTGGGGCAGAGCCATCAGAAATCTATACGCTCAAAGATGAATATCTCGATTTCTTCCCCGCCGACGAAGAAATGTAAGCACTAAATGACCGCACCTATCTTGTGGATGAATTCTTGTTGCGAGAGTATGCAAATAGTGAAAGTTGTATTTTGCGCATAGCCAAAACAATAAAGCAAAATGAAAAGCAAGATAAAATTTCTCAAAAAACAAAAAACACACCTTTAAAACCACAAGAGGAAAAGAAGATTTCTTTGCATGGACACTGTTATCAAAAAGCGCGTCCGCCCGCAAACGATGGTCTCCCTGTCGGGCAAGAGGCAAGTGCCGAGATACTGCGTGCGGTTGGCTACGAGGTAGAAATTATCCCCTCCGGCTGTTGCGGGATGGCGGGAGCTTTTGGTTACGAAGAAGAGCATTATGAATTGTCAATGCAGGTGGGTGAGTTGGTCTTATTTCCTGAGATTCGTCAAAAAATAGCGAAAAACGGTACGGTGTCTGTTGTCGCACCTGGCACTTCTTGCAGAGAGCAAATTAAGGATGGCGTGGGCGTAACGGCTTCGCATCCGCTTGTGTTGGTGGCGAATCTTATTTCTCAATAAAGTAAACTTGATTTTTCCCCAGTCTTTTTGCTTCGTACATTGCCTTATCCGCCTCGATAAGAAGCATGTCAATTTGCGCATTTCCCGCGTAGAGACTGATGCCTATGCTGGCTGTAATTTGAATGGAAATGCCGCCCAAATTATAGGGTTCTTCCAGTTTTCTCAAAATTCCTCGAGCCGTTTTTTTTGCATCCTCAACAGATTGTATTTGGCTTAGCAAAATTATAAATTCATCACCTCCGAACCTCGCTACAATATCTTTGCCCCGGGTGCGATTTTTCAGGCGTTGTGCAATTAGCTTTAGTAAAACGTCTCCGGAGTGATGCCCATATTGATCGTTAATATCTTTGAAGCCATCTAAGTCGAGAAAAAGAATGGCGAACTGGCTTTTTTGTTCTTCCGCTTCCAAGATAAGGTTTTCGGTGCGTTCATAAAACGTTTCTCGGTTGGGCAAGTCGGTTAATCCATCGTGCGATGCCAAATGTTTCAGGTGGATTTCGTTTGCTTTTCTTTTGCTAATATCAGAAAAAATGCAAGCATAATTTGTGATTTCCTTCTCTGCGTCTGTAATCGCGTTAATTGTTATTTCTAAAGGATATTTTTCTTTGTTTTTTCTTTGCGACCAGATTTCTCCATGCCAGTATTCATTTTTAGATAGGGATGATTTGACATTACTAGGAGCAACGGCATTATTTTCCAGATCAATCAGAAGGTCGTGGATATTTACTCCGAGAGCCTCTTTCTCAGAATACCCTGTAATTTCGGTGAAAGCATTATTGACGAAGCTAATTCTTTTTTTTGAGTCGGTAATTGCTACGCCCTCCTGTGTTTTTTCAAAAATACCGGCAACTATTTGTTGAACTTTGCGTGCCTTGTGTCGTTCTGTGATGTCTCTGAAAATAGTTCGCGTAGAAACAGCTTTACCATTTTCAAGGCGGCAATTTATTTTTCCCTCTAAGTAAACTTTTCTTCCGTCTTCTGAGATAAAAACCGTTTCGTAAGTTTTTGTCTCTCCGTTACTTGAAAAAACTTCTTCTAAAAAATACTTACACTCCTCGCGCTTAGCCGGAGATATGAGGTGAAAAATATTTATTTTCTTTATCTCTGCTTTAGAGTATCCCAAAGTTTGATACCAGGCATTATTTACAAAAGTGAAGTTTCCGCCTTCATCAAGAACTTGCACAATATCATCTATGTTATTCAGCAAATCTTTCATTTCTTCTCTACTAGTACGCAAGCGGACATAAATAACACTAAAAGCCAGTCCGCTAAATCCACCGAAAAGTACAGGAATGAAAAAAGCACTTGGGTCTAAAGAGAAGGGCAACCCAAGTATATTTTTTTGTACTATGGAAAACGCACATAATAAGAGTGCGCCAACTACAAACCCTCCTGTATATTTCAGAGAGAATCCCCAAAGTATATTTTTTTTCATGCGGATATTATATGCTCTTAAAAAAAAAAAGAGATTACAGATAACTAACAACTCGTATATAATGCGGGGTGATGAAACTCAAACGAATCTCTCTCCTCCTCAGCTTTTTATTCATCTTGAGCATTTTGCTGATTCCAAACATCGCTTCCGCGCGTAACCCTAAGCCTGCCACCGATGCTTATGCTTTGATTGCCGAAGTGAATGCTTTACGTGCTAAGAACGGACTCCCACCCTATAGCATCAACGCTACCCTCATGGCAGTCGCGCAGGCGCATACAGATTATCAGGCATCAACGGGAACCGTCACTCATTATAGCGCAGATGGTTCACGTCCCTTTCAACGCGCTCTCGCGGCTGGGTATCCCGTTGGCGGGGATTTATCTTTGGGTGGATTTTACTCTGAAAACATCGTTGCAGGCACGGGCGTTTCCGTAAGTGGTGCTGTCCAAATTTGGCAGGGAGATGCGCCTCACCTTAATACCATGCTTTCGTCTCATCTAACAGAAGTTGGGGCAGGGGTAACGAATGTAAACGGCTACATATATTACACCCTCGATGCCTCTACTCCTTCGGGTGGAGCAGTAATTTATCATACACCCGACCCAAATGCCACCCCCGGCGGAGATGACAGTGGTGCGCTCCCCACATTGGATTGGATCATGCCGGTCATCACCAGCACGCCGAATGAAGGCGGAAAAGTAATCCATGCCGTGCAGGTGGGGCAATCTTTATGGGGCATTGCCGATGTTTACGGAACAACCGTGCGAGAGATTCTCGCCCTCAATAATATGAGCGTGGATGAATTGGTTTACCCCGGCGAATTACTGCTGATTCGCGTCGTGGCGACCGCGATTCCCGCCACGAAGACTTTGGCGGTAGAAAGCACTTTTACCGCAACCCAGCCAAATGCAACGGAGACAAGTTTCCCCACGAGCGTGCCGACAGATGGTTTTTGGGTACAGGTCACGCCTACGGACGCGCCATCCCAAAAAGCGAAAAATGACGGCGGGTTTTGGACAGTCATCCTGATAATTTTTGCGGCGTTATTTATGGCGGGGATTGTGACGTGGTTGAGCGGGAGAGTGCACGATTAAAAACTTCGGAATCTCTTATTCTTGCAGATAGTCGTTTTTTAGATTCCCCATAAAAACGAAGAGTCCCAGAATAATAACAAGCCCGCCTATGCCCATGAAGATAATTCGGAAAAGCTGTCCTTGTTCTTTAATAACAGCCTTTTTAGGGTTTTCGGGAGGATAGACAACCTGTACGCTTTGACCTGTGTCGTATGCAGGTGGGTTTGAATAATAGGTCGTTTGAAAGGAGACGCTTTGTCCATTTTCGGTTGTGAAGCGAACTGAGGGGGCGTAAGAACAACCATCATCATCACAGTTTGTAGCAAAACCGACCACTTCTCCCGGCACTTCGATGCCCTGACGTTCCAGAGTTCGTTGTTTATAGGTTAACCCGGCACCAACGCCAAAAAAAATCAACCCGAAAAAGATTAGATAGACAGGACCCCTGACGAAAGATTTGAAAATTCGTTTTATAAAATCCATATTATTCTCCAAAAACCAGAAAACTTGTGAGCTTGCGATGCTGTTCCTACAAGTCGCCCTTTCCCTGTGTGGGAAGGGCGGCTTCATTTTTATCTGTGCACGTCCGCCGCGATAAACGAAAGCCCGCGCTCGGTGAGTTGCCAAGCGGTTTTGTTGAGGGCTTCAAATTTATCCATGAAGTTGATTCCGAGAGCCTCCATATCGCCAGCTTCGAGAATCTCAGCTTTATCACGGAAATACTCAAGAATGTCGGAGGGATGCTCGCGCTTGCTATCAATTTCGGGGTCGCCGCCTTCGTGTTTGGCGGAGATATTGGCAACGTGATCGGCAATTTCGAGTAGTTCTGCGCGCCGATTATAGGGTTGAATCACGATGCTTTTATAAGTCTCGGTGATATGATGCTCAAAACGGACAATGTCTTCAAAGCCAAATTCTTTGCGGAATTGGGCGGTGATTTCCATTGTTTCGTTATTGATGGAATTTGCCCAGTTGAAGCCAATCAGCGGGGTTGTGCCATCTTCGCGGGCAAAAAGTTTTGCGCCGAGCAAAGTCCAAAACGCGGCGTAGGGGTTGTCGTTGCCCATATAAACAGAGATTTTGAATTCGTTATCAATGCCGACTTTATGGAGCATATACGCCAGCAAAACGGTGCCGGGGTTGATATTGAGCACTTGTTTGACGCCGTAGCGAGTGTAGTAAGAGAGAAATTCATCGAGCCATTGCAGGGCGTGTGCGTTCGGTTGCCCGATCCCGCCGAAGTAGCCGGTGATGGTTTCGGGTCCGCCCAAGTGGATATTTGAGCCATCCGTGCCTTTGGTGTCGAGAGTTTCCACATAGGATGCACCGACAATTTGCATCCCCGCGGCAAAGGCGACCAGATCCCCGTCATCTTCCTGCTCCTTCATCTTGCGGACACGGATAAACCGCCCCGGCAGTAACTTGCCCTCGTTGATGGCGCGTTTTGCTGATGTGATTAGCCACTGGAAATACTGACAAGCCGAGATTTCGAGCGTGACCGCAAAATCATCTGCGAATTGGGTGGTTTTAGCTTTTTCGCCCAAAACTTTTTCTTTATACGCGTCAACGGTGATAAACGCCCCCGCGTCGCGTTGCTCTTCGAGCCATTTTAAATCTTCGAGATATTCCGGTTTGACTTCTTTAACTTTGGCGAGCAGATTTTCCAGCTTGCGCGCTTCTTTCGCTTTGGCGTTGATTTCTTCGGGCGTGCCGTATTTGGCAACAATATCCAAAAAATCATTGATGACTTGCTCATCAGGGTTGAGTAAAACAGCATTGATTTCATTGAGACGATCAGGGGAAATTTTGAGTAGCTCACGTAAATCTTGGGTCATTTTTTTCTCCGATTAGAGTGAATAAGGGTATTTAGAGTATAGAATATTGAGAGGGGATTCGCAAGGGAATTAAAAAAGACTACAAAAGTTTTAAAAACTTTTGTAGTTTTGTGCAGAGCGGGGGGTAGATAGCTTTGTTCTTTGGATAAGGTTGTTTACACGGTTGCAATCTTTGTTAGTCAGTTGGGTTTGGGGGTTATGGTGTACCGAAGTTGCAGTTTTTTAGCCCGTTGTCTATATCAATATAGGGTATGCCGTAGGTGTTTTTTAGGACAGTGCCTTGTGCCATGACACAATCTCCTTTGCCGACATCGGGGTAGTAGTATGTGCCGCTTGCTAGGAAGAATTTATTTTCGTCATCGGTGAAGCGGATTTGGGTGGTGGTGTCTGCGATGGGGGTATTGCGAAGAACGATTCCGTAGACGCAGATTTCTCTCCCTATCATTAGACGGGTAACTTCTGACCATTTGATACAGCCTTCAGGTTGGTTGTGTTTCGCTACGGATGTTTGCATGA
>CAZERH010000070.1:0-8843 GCA_964515535.1 uncultured Anaerolineaceae bacterium | reverse complement strand
CTCTCATTTGATTTTTTTTCCACATCTCCAAACTATCTTCTTGATTATGCACTAGGTTTTTTTAGAGAATTCCATAGATCGAATCTAATATACTCTCCCTATCCCCCCAATGGTTCCTTGACCTCGCGCACGCAGAAGATTAAAATTTTCCAAACCTTAAAATATGCTATACTTTAGTTTATGCAAAAGCCAAGCATTGCGTGGACAAAATGGGCAAACACCTTGTCCCGTTATAAAGCCAAAAATCTTGTCGCATGGTTATTAGAAATCGGCGAACCACTACATATAGTCGGCGCACAAATTTTGTATTTCGGACAACCTCTGCTTGGTGATGAACGCATAAATGACTTGGCTCATTTCCTTGAAGATCAAGAACAAACTCGTGCCTTTGCCACATTCTTAAGGAAGGACTAACTCGGTGCAAATCCCCGCTCTTGCTGGTCTCACACTTATTTTTTTTAGCGTAATTTTACTCATTGGGCTATTTTTGCTCAAAGATAGGGTAAAAGCGTCTTTTCGTGACATCCCCGCATTTTCTAAATTAGATAAAGCTCTCGGTACTGCTGTAGAAGATGGATCTCGAATTCATTTTTCTCTTGGCACATCTGGCGTTGCCAATTCTCGAACGGCGGCATCTTATGCTTCACTTAGCATTTTACGACAATCCGCAGAACTATCTGCGGCTAGTGACAAATCTCCCCTAGCCACATCAGGGGATTCGGCACTCACCATTCTTTCTCAAGATAGTTTGAAAACAGCGCATCGCGTGGCTGGAGCAGAACAGCAATATAAGGCAACTTCCGGTCGCGTAACGGGTCTCACGCCCTTTTCCTACGCGGCAGGGACAATCCCTGCGATTTATGACGAAGATATTTCTACCAATGTGCTGGCAGGCGGATTTGGTACTGAAGTTGGCTTACTTAGCGATGCCACCGAAAGAACTCATTCTTTTACCCTCGCCGCTACCGATTCGCTCCCCGCACAAGCTATATTATACGCAAGCGCAAACGAAGTGTTGATAGGGGAGGAACTTTATGCTTCAGGTGTTTATCTTAAGGCAGGGCGAACACATATCGTTAGCTTATACGTTCAAGATACGTTGCGCTGGATAATTGTAGCCGCACTAATCGTGGGTGCAGTAATGAAATTATTGGCAGGTCTCCTATGACCAAACTCTTCGCGCCTGCCATCGCAATAGCCACCGGCTTGCTTGTTCTACTGGGCTATTTTATACCCAACGCCATATTAATCGGGGTACGCATCACCATTATCCAATGGGCGATTATTCTCTCTGGTGCGGCTGTTTTTGTTGGTGTCATAAACCTCCTTTCTGTTCATCTTAAAAAAATACAACGCAAAGATAAAGGGCGAGTTTATAGCCTCTTATTAATCGTTTCTTTGTTAATCACCCTCGTCTTGGGAATGCTTTTTGGAACAAACACTCCTCTAATGCAAAATATCTTTAACGCGGTTATTTTGCCCGTTGAAAGTAGCTTACTCGCAATTATGGCTGTTACTCTCATCTATGCAGGCATCCGTCTCTTGCGTCATCGCAACGACCTGATGGCAATGATATTCCTGTTTTTTGCCCTAATCGCCATGCTTGGTGCCGCGCCATTGCCCTTTTTAAAAATTCCCTTCATGGATAATCTGATTCGTCCGTGGGTCGTTGGTGTTCTCGCCACAAGCGGCGCGCGCGGTATCCTTATAGGCGTTGCTTTAGGCACCCTGCTAACAGGTTTACGCATTCTCATCGGTGCAGATCGCCCTTACGGGGGTAAATAATGGACACCATTACTTGTCCCGTTTGCGGAGAGGAAAATCCCGCTTCTTTAGAAAAATGTCAACACTGCAACCAACGCCTACGCCAAAGCACCAGTGAATTAAACGGCGCAGGAAAATTGATAGATTCAGGACAAAGCCCAACCGTCAGAAAAACATCAGAACTGGAAGCAACCCTACCTGCGTGGCTAAAAAATGCGCGACAGGGAGAAAAGAAAGCAGAAGAAAAAAAGGCAACTCCCGCGTCCCCCCCCTCGGTAGAAGAAAAACAGGAGATTACCAATAACGACACGGATGATTCCCCTCTTGATTGGCTGGCAGGTTTAGACGATGAGAACGAAGACGAAGATGAAGAAGCCGCCGATTGGCTCATAAACCTGCAGGGCAATCCGCCTCCCGAAGAAAAAAAAGAGATTATTCCCGCCGGAATTCCGGCGGTAGATGAGCCTATCACCGCGGGCGATATTCCCACCGCATCCACCGAAGAAGAAGCTCCCATAGAAGCGGGGGAACTTCCCGATTGGATACCCAATCTTCAAGAAAACTCCGCCGCGTCAGAAGCTGAGCCTTTACCCGATCTTTTTGAACAAACCAAAAGTACTCAAGCAGACAATCTAGGGGATGCAGAGGACATCAAGACAGGGCAACTCCCCGATTGGCTATCTACGCTTTCCAAAGAAAGCGATTCTTCTCCCACCCCCGCCGAAACGCCCGTGGGTCAGCCTGTTCCCGCTATAAAAACAGGTGCCGATTTCCCCAGCATAGATGCAGACGAACCCACCCCCGACTGGATGAACGGACTTCAATCGGCGGATGCACAAGAAGCATCGGTTGAAGAACCCGCTGTTGACCCAACAAGCGATGACGACCTCCCCGACTGGATGAGCGGACTTCAATCCGCGGATGCACAAGAAGCATCGGTTGAAGAACCCGCTGTTGACCCGACAAGCGATGACGACCTCCCCGACTGGATGAGCGGACTTCAATCCGCGGATGCACAAGAAGCATCGGTTGAAGAACCTGCTATTGACCCGACAAGCGATGACGACCTCCCCGATTGGACGGCAAGTTCAAATGATAAGCCGCCTGCTATTGAGGAAGAAAAGCCCGAAGAAATTTCAGTCGATTCAAATGATGATCTTGCTAATTGGATATCAGACCTTGATTCAACTGAAGAGCTTGCCCCCGAAGCTAAGGAAAGCCAAGGTGAAGAAACAATCAGCGCAGGTGATAATTTCCCCGACTGGATGGAAAACCTTAAACCTGCTGAAACTGCTACGGAAGAAGCCGCGTCTGAAATAATTCCTGAAAGCGAAACATCTACAGAGAGCGACATCCCTGATTGGCTTTCTTCTTTACCTTCCGAAGAATTTTCTACTCAGGATGCGGAGAAAGACGATGTCTTTCAACCGGCTGGCGTTGACGAAGCAGAGGCAAGCTTACAGGAGTCTGATCCTTTTGCTGATTTAACGGTAGATGCTGATGAGGCGGAAATCCTCCCTGCAGAAAAAGCAGATGTCCCGGATTGGCTATCTCAAATGGAAACGCCTCAAGCCGAGAGTGTGACTGAGGAGGTATCCGAAGAAATTTCTGCTCTTGCTACAGAAGAAGATCCTGCCTGGTTAGACGATTTGAACTCTGTGGACGCAAGCAAAGAGGTTGATGCAATGCTATCGCCTGAGGCTATCGGTATCTCTGTTGAAGACGATACAGACGAAGTTTTTGGCATAGAGATGCCCGATTGGCTCTCAACTTTAAGCCCCGAAGATGTTGATGAAGAGGAGATCTCCACTACAGAAACGCCTGATGGTGAGGGGGATGTTTCAGGCGTAGAATTGCCAAGTTGGGTGCAAGCTATGCGCCCTGTGGCAGATGTGGTGTCTGATTCTTCACTACCATCTGATGATAATATCGTTGGCACAGGACCTCTGGCTGGGTTAAGTGGTGTTTTGCCTGCCGCGTCCGCGATTGGACAAATGATTAAGCCAAAGGCTCATTCTGTTAAGTTGAGGGTGAGCGAAAGCCAGCAAAACAGTGCGGCGGTGCTAGATGAACTTTTAGCGGGAGAATCTGAGCCAAGTCCTTTTGTTGCACCCACGAAGACCTCTTCAATTCCTGTTTTGCGCTGGCTGATTGCGATATTACTCTTCCTGGCTCTTGGCTCTTCTCTTGTCAGTCAGTCAAAAATAGTGCCATCTCCTGATTTGGAAATCCCTGAAGTTCGGGACGCCATTGATACTATCAAGCAACTTCCCGCTGGCGGTAGCGCATTATTGATTTTCGATTATGAGGCAGGTTTTTCTGGTGAGATGAAAGCCATAGCCTCACCACTGGTGACAGAATTAATCGCACACGGTGAAAATTTGGTGGTTATTTCCACCTCCCCAACGGGACCTGCACTTGCCACAAATTTATTTGTAGAAATAGATAAGCAAAGTATTTATGAAATTACTGTCGGAACAAATTACCAAAATCTCGGTTATTTAGCTGGCGGCACATCGGGAATGTCGAACTTTATCAGCAATCCACGTCAGACAATTGGCGATGCTCCCATTTGGGAAACACCCCCTCTTGAAAAAGTAACCCGATTTTCCGATTTCTCTGTCATCATTATTCTGACTGATGATGTAGAAAAGGGACGCAATTGGATTGAACAAAAGACCGTTTATTTTGAAAATAACACAGAAAATATGCCTCCTTTCTTGATGACTATTAGCGCACAAGCGGAGCCGATTATTTATCCCTATTATGCCTCCGGACAGATAGAAGGTCTGGTAAGCGGGCTTTCGGGCGGGGCAACCTATGAGCGTATGCAAGGTCAAGAAGGTCTTGGTAGAAAATACTGGGATTCGTACAGCGTTGGGCTTCTCCTTGCAGAAATTCTGATTGCCATTGGCGCAATGATTAATTTCTTAGCGTCTTTACGAGGACAACAGATAAAAGAAAAGGAGGAAAATCAACGTGTCTGAACTTATTTCCGGCTCAATCGCCTTTCTCCTGACTTTATTTGTACTCTCTTATTTGATTGGAGATAACGCTCTCTTTAGAATTGCCATCTATATCTTTATTGGTGTTTCAGCGGGATATATAACCGCAGTTATTTGGCAATCTGTGCTAAATCCGCAACTAATCCAGCCGATTTTATCCGGTACAGGTGCCGAAAAAACACGCGCTTATATCGCCTTATTTTTAGTTGTCCTATTATTGACAAAGGCGTTTCCCCCTCTTTCCAAACTTGGCACTCCCTCCCTAGCTCTAATGGTGGGCGTTGGCGCGGCAGTCGCGATTGCCGGAGCAGTGCAAGGAACGCTCTTCCCGCAAATATCAACGGCAATTGATATTTTTGATTTGCAAGCCGTAGAAAAATCCGATGTTTTAATGAGAATTGTTGAAGGCGGATTAATGCTTATTGGCACAATTTCAACGCTGGTTTACTTCCAATTTAGCGCAAAACGCGGCGATGATGGAAAATATCGCCGCAATATACTCTCAAATACCCTCGCCGCAATCGGCAAGGTTTTTATCGCAATCACTTACGGTGTTCTTTTTGCTGGCGTTTTTTCTGCCGCGCTAACAGCCTTTATCGAACGCCTTGATTTTCTTTATACATTTATTACTTCCCTATAAACCTTATGGCTTCAGTAATCGAAGGTGATTCTGTTCTAGCTCTTGATGTCGGCTCTACGACCACACGCGCCGTACTTTTTGACGTGGTTGATGGACGCTATCGTTTTATTGCCATAGGACAATCACCCAGCACCGCACACGCCCCTTTTAACGATATTTCCGCCGGTCTTGGCGAAGCCATTGAAAGACTAGAAGAAGTTACAGGTAAAAAATTTATAGACGAAGAACAAGGCATCATTTCTTCGGTTCAAGAAGATGGTAGTGGCGTAGATGCCATCACAGCCTCCTTTTCCGCCGGAACAACGCTCAGAATTGTAATTGCCGGTTTACTTTCAGAAGTCTCGCTTGAAAGTGCAAAGAATCTTGCCGAATCCACCTACGCTCACGTTGTCGAAAGCATCCATCTAAATGACCCTCGCAACGAAGAAACGCAAATTGACGCTATCCTCAAAGCAAACCCAGACCTGATTATCATCGCAGGCGGCACAGATAATGGTGCCGCACTTTCATTGAAAAAAAATATCGAAGTCATCGGTCTAGCCACGTACCTAATGCCCAAAGACAAACGCCCCGCCATTCTCTTTGCGGGCAACCAACAAATGGCAGAGGAAGTCCGCAAAACACTTGAACCCCTCAGCAGTAGCCTACACACGACCTCCAATATCCGTCCATCCATTAGCACCGAAGACCTACGCCCCGCTCGCACAACATTAGCACGAGCTTTCATTGAAATTCGCAAAAGACAAATTTCAGGCGTAGAAGAACTGGACATGTGGACAGGAAGGCGAATGCTCCCCTCCGTTTTTGCAGAAAGCAGAATCATACATCTTCTGAGCAAACTTTACGGGGCAGATAAAACCCTCCTCTCCGTTAACTTAGGCGCAACCGCAACCACATTCTCTGTCGGGATAGGAAATTACCTCCAAACAAAAGTCTATCCACATCTTGGCATGGGAACAAGCATTTCAGAACTTCTCAACTATACAAATACTGAAAATATCGCTCGCTGGCTAACCATAGAAATCCCCTCCCAAACAATTAGTAACTACATCTACACAAAAGCCCTCTACCCAAATAGCATCCCCGCAACAAAAGAAGAATTGCAGATAGAACAAGCTCTGGGAAGAGAAGCCCTGCGGATTGCGCTGAAAAGCATGATAAAGACCCTGCCCGACAACGTACCCGCCCTTAAGAAAAGCTTGCTCCCCCTTTTCGAAATCGTGCTGGCTGGAGGCAGTGTACTCTCAAACGCCCCCACCTTTGGACAGAGTCTCCTCATCTTGCTGGATGCTCTTCAACCGGCAGGCGTAACGACCATAATTCTCGACAAAAACAATCTTCTCCCCGCTTTAGGAACAACAGCCGACATCAACAGCCTCTTGCCCGTGCAAACCCTTGAAACCGGTGCGTTCGTCAACCTCGCCACAGTGATAGCTCCCGTAAGTTCAGCGCGATACGGCACAAACATCCTCAAAGCCAGTTTGCATCGTGCAGACGGATCCATTAGCACAGAAGAAGTAAAACAAGGCGGCTTTAAAGTCATCCCCCTCAGAATAGGTGAAACAGCCGACCTTAATGTGCAACCTTTGCGCCGTGCAAATATAGGACTTGGTGCAGGAAAGAAACTCTCCACAAAAGTTGGAGGGAGTGCCTTAGGCATCGTCCTCGATGGTCGCGGACGCCCTCTTGATTTAACATCGGATGAAGTTCGCCGCCGTGAATTAATCAAAAAATGGCTCTGGACACTAGGAGGCTAAACCATGCTTGCACCCATGTCTCATAACCTAGCCTTAACAACCATCGTTCGCAAAAGACTATTACCCGTTCACGGTGAAGTAATCTCTAGACTGAATCAGCGCGTTCATGCTAATACCATAGTTGCAGAAGCAGAATACTCTCACAAACACCACCTTATAGACGTAGCCCGCATTTTAGATATTAAACCTAAAACAGCTGAAAAAAAACTTGAAGGTATTCGCGTAGGGCAACATCTATCTGCCGGAAAAATAGTCGCGATAGGCAGAGGATTGCTCCCCACAGAAGTCAAAGTAAAACAAAGCGGACGCGTGGTTGCCGTGGGTGGCGGTCAAATTTTACTAGATACCTCAGGAAAAGAACTTACCCTCAAAGCAGGGATTTCCGGCGAAGTAATTGAAATAATCCCCAATCGTGGCGTAATTATTCAAGAAGTTGGCGCACTCATACAAGGGATTTGGGGCAACGGGCGCGTAAACAACGGACAACTCCAGATTATCGCCAAGAATCCAGCCCACATATTGGAAGCAAGCCAAATAGACCTTAGTCTCCGAAGTCGTGTCCTTTTAGCGGGATCATGTCAGGATGCCGCAAGTCTCAAATCAGCAGAAGATAGCAAAATACGCGGGCTCATCCTTTCCAGCCTTCATCCCTCCCTTTTAGGCTTAGCACGCAAAATGCCTTATCCGATCATTGTTACAGATGCCATTGGTAAAGAAGCGATGAACGCAACTGCATATAAAATTATTAGCACGAACGACCAGCGAGAAAATGTGACGGTCAACGCAGAAGCCCGCCACCACTATAAAGGCACACGCCCTGAGATTATTATCCCTCTGGCGCACGGCGATTTACCTCCGGCACCGCGTGAGGTAGAAAGTTTTGCCGTCGGTCAAAACGTACGTTTGCGCCGTAACCCTTACGCCGGTGCTACGGGAACGCTGGTAGAATTACCCACAACACTAAAAACGCTACCCAACGGCTTACGCACTTTAGTAGGTGAAGTAAAATTAGAAACCGGAGAACGAGTCACTGTTCCTCTGGTAAACTTAGAGGTACTGGGATAAGATAGATAGTATCCACAAAGAAAGAGGAGAATAATTATGGCTATGTTTGATGATTTTGAAGATAATGACGCAACCTTTCCCGAAGATGATGAAGCTTTACCGGAAGAAACAAGTAATAGAACATTTATTATTGCCGCCAGTGTTCTAGGAGGCATCATTCTATTGGCATTAATCTGTGTGGCTGTTTATGCTCTAGTGGTTCTTCCCAAGCAAAAAGCCAGTTCAAATGAAGCAAATGATGCGGTTGCCGCACAAGAAACGGAAGTTGTCCAAATGTTGACAGAATCCGCCGCTAAAACCGCCCTCGCAGAAACGCCCCTAGCCAGCCCCAGCCCCATCTTCTCGCCAACAGCAACAGAAACCCCCGTAGTTGCAGTGGCTACCGATACCCCCACCGCGACACCGAATATCGCCGCCACCGGCACTATCTCTGCCGCACTAACAGAAGCAGCAGAAGCCATCCTAACGGTTGTCCCCACATCATCAGCCTTGCCCGATGGCGGTTTCGCCGATGATGTTGGCATTCCCGGACTAGTGATGCTAATGATTGTCTTCATTGCAGTAATTTTCTTCGCCCGCAAACTAAGAAAAGCCTCTCTAACGTAAAATTTC
>CAZERH010000069.1:0-8880 GCA_964515535.1 uncultured Anaerolineaceae bacterium | reverse complement strand
TGCCCTCGGCGCGATTCGAACGCGCGACCTATTGCTCCGCAAGCAAGCGCTCTAATCCACTGAGCTACGAAGGCGTTTAGCGAAAGGTATTCTAATCCAATTTCAGAGCAAGGTCAAGGAAAAATTTTTCAAATTCAATCGACTGATTTATCTCCACGGATTATGAAATTGTTCAAATCTCACCCTTACTCTACTTGATTGGCACGCGGAAAAAAGCGCATCGTCAGCAGAATGCTGACGAATATCAATCCCAAGCCAAAGTACAGAGGCGATTCGGGGTTTGCCGAATACAGGTATCCCGCTAGAGGTGGGGCAAGAATAAGGGGAAACGCGCTCGCTGTTTCGGTCAATCCGTAGGCTAATCCCATTTGAGCGTCATCTATGAGCGCATTGATGTGTGCGGCAGACAAAGATCGGGCGGCGCGATATCCGCCCAGCAAAAAATAAGCACTGCCGTATGCGCCCATCCCTGAACCGCGCCAAAGGAGGAGAGTAAAAAGGGCTGTGGCAAGTTGAGCGAGTAAAAAGCCCGTGCGCGCACCCATTTGTCCTAAAACCAAATTCAAACTGACATTGCCGATTCCACCCAAAGAACCAAGTAATCCAATTTGACTGAGTGAAAGCCCACGTTCTTCTTGCAGAAAATTTTGGGCAAGGGGTTGAGGCAGGTAAAGAGAAAAAATCGTGATGAAAAGAAGCGCAAGAAAACCTAAATAACGCTTGTTGTGAAGCAGTATTTTTGGCGAAAAATCTTTGGCTGATTGATGCACCGCTTGAGAGGGAAGAGAGTAAATAACACCGAGAGAAATGGTAAAAGCAAGAGTGGCAAAAATATAAAGCGAGCGTAAACCGAAATTTTCTCCTAACCAACCACCAATAAGGGGACCAGAAACCATTCCCGCTGAAAAAACGGCAGAAACAAGAGTAATGGCGCGCCCAACTGTCCACTTGCCCCGTGCCGCGGTAACATAAGAGTTAAGCGGGGAGACAACGAAGGTCGTTAGGCTGTATACGATTAAGGCAATTGTAAAAAGATGGAGTTTCTCCGCACTCGCCATCAATATCGCCGAGAGCCAGCCTATTGTCCACGAGGCGCGCAAAAGAGGGCGGCGACCCAATTTATCTGCCAGATATCCGGCAGGGATGTGAACAAGTGTTGTTGCAATACCAACGCCTCCTAGAATTTGTCCGATTTCAAAAGGGTCTGCGCCCAATTCTGCCAAATAAAGAGGTTGAAAAAAGAAAAAAGTCCCCTCACCAACCCCCCAAATAAAGAGTGCGATAGCTAGTTTTTTTAGAGCTGGGTTCACTAATTATTCCTCTAAAAGCAAAGACACTCGTTTCTATAATCAAGACAAGCTAACTTTCTTGAAATCTTCCACTTTTCATAAAATCGGAAGTGGCTTCAATAGAAAAACCGAGTGTCTGCTAATTCGTTTATTTTGAAATACGACGTACAAACTCCACCGCGGCGGGGAAAACTTCTGCCTTGGCTGGCTCACGCGGGATAACATGCCCGCTCTCTGTAACCCACATCATTTTTTTATCTTCTGTACCTAAATCGGCGTAAATTTTTTCCATATTTTCACCCGCCACGTAGGTATCGTTGTGCGAATGAACGAGTTGCACAGGCACGTCAATTTTGGGTAACGCGGCGCGCATCTCAGCGAGTAAAAGGGGCAACTCGGCAATCGAGCGCACAGGATTTTTAGGATAGGAGATATGCTCGCGCCAAGATTCTTTATCCACCCATGTTGCACCCGGTTCTTCGCTGGTTTTGGGGAGATAGGATGTGAAGCGGGAGAGAAATTTTGTATATTTAACGCGCGGGTCTTTTAATTCATAAGGCGTAGACATGACGAAAACGCCCGCAACATCCAACTTGCTTGCCATTAAAAGCGATAGTGCGCCCCCCATCGAAAGCCCGATCAAAACAACTCGATCCACTGAGCCTTTGAGTAGATGGTAACCATCTTCGAGGGAGTACATCCAGTCAATATAGCGCGTCCTAATCATATCTTCCGGTTTTGTTGCGTGACCTGCAAGACGTACGCCTAAAACACTAAATCCTTCTTCCGCGAGGTATTCGCCCATCCAGCGCATTTCTTTGGGTGCGCCGGTAAATCCGTGCGTGAGGAGGCATCCCGTTTTATTGCCGGGGAAGAAGAAAGGTTCTGCGGTAGGAATTATCATGGTTTACTCCCGTTTTTTGCCACTGATTTCACTAATTCATATGTTTTTTGCTTTTCCATCAGTGAAATCCATGGCAAGGGTTTTCTACCCCAACACCCGAATCTCGCGCGGCAGGGTAGAGAGGCTCTCTGCGCCATCCTCGGTGATAACCATATCATCTTCTACGCGGACACCGTTGCGGTTGGGAAGATAAATGCCCGGCTCTACGGTGAACGCCATGCCGATTTCTAAAATCCGCTCGTTGTCGTCGCGCATATAGGGGGCTTCGTGTCCTTCCATCCCAATTCCGTGACCGGTGCGATGCGTAAAATACGCACCGTAGCCCGCGTCTTCAATCACTCTGCGCGCGGCAATGTCTACCACCTTAGCAGGGAGACCGGGTTTTGCCGCGGCGCGTCCCGCCTCGTTTGCTTTTTGCACAATTTCGTGGATATTGCGATATT
The DNA here is from genome assembly GCA_964515535.1 of uncultured Anaerolineaceae bacterium. Classification (GTDB taxonomy): domain Bacteria; phylum Chloroflexota; class Anaerolineae; order Anaerolineales; family Villigracilaceae; genus Desulfolinea. Next base: position 6,244 of record CAZERH010000069.1, on the reverse strand, counting down.
CTTCATCAATTTCGCCAATTGCAAAGGTACGCGTGATGTCGGAGACGTAGTTCTGGTAACGTGCGCCCCAATCTATGACAAGGAGGTCGCCTTCTCGGAGTTTGCGCTCGGAGGGTGTGGCGTGCGGATTCGCGGAATTTGCTCCACCGGAAACAATAGGCTGGAAAGGCAATGGCGTTTCTGAGCCGTTTTTGAGCAATTGGCTCACTAATTCCGAGGCGATTGCTTTTTCACTAACGCCAATTTTGATTTTGGGGAGAGTTGCCTCGAGTGCGGCTTCTGCGATTTGCACAGCTTTACGCGTGGATGCTATTTCTTGCGCCCCTTTGATGATTCTTAGGGAGGCAATAGTCTCTGTTGCGTCCGGAAAGGTAGCGTGGGGCGCAGAAACTTGAAGATAACGATATTCAAAAATCCGCATGGAGAGAGGTTCCACGCCAATTTTCTTTCCATCCAAATTGAGATAGTTGATGGCGTTACGAAAAACACCTGTCCATGTTTTTGGATTTTCTCCATAAGGAAAGGCTTTTATTTCGTAAGAGAGATTTTCTAATTTAGCGGTTTCAAGTTCCGGCAAAACAATGGCTATTCGTCCGTCTGCCGCGAAGAGGGCGACTGTAGGACGCTCCATCAGATGAAAATGAAGCCCACTTGCAAAAAGCAAGCTAAAACCGGGGTTAAGCGCAAGCGCATCCAAATCGGATTCGGCTAAGGCACTTGAGATGTTTTTTAAACGGGTGATGTCCATTTGTCCTCCATCTAATAAAGGCTCCCCCCAGCCTTTACTACAATGTATGATATTTTTTTGAAAATCTGATTTGTAGCCAATCTGAAATAGTCGGAAAATGGCTATTAAACCAAAGGATAATGCTAAAAAACCAGGGCAAAACAAGTTTGCGTCGCGGACGTTTAGCAACTTTAATAACTTCTTGGGCAACAAATTCGGATGTCATTTTCATCCACGCGGGAGTACTTGAGCTTTTTTTGACGCTATCTTTGCCGGTGTGGTCGCCAAACTCAGTTGCGGCGGGTCCGGGATAGATGCCAGAAACACGAATGCCAAGATGCCGAACTTCACGGCGAAGGGCTTCGGTGAAGCCGCGTACACCAAATTTTGTGGCGGCGTAAACGCTGTAGAGGGGGGCGGCGGCAAAACCGGCAACCGAAGACATATTAATAATATGTCCTGTGCCTTCCTTAATCATGTGTGGCAAAACGGTGTGCGTAACGTGGATTAGACCTGTTAAATTAACCGCTATTTGGGTTTCGATATCGCGTGCCATATCAAGATTTTCGAGCCAATTGAGACGACCAAAACCGGCGTTGTTAAAGAGAATGTCTATTTTCCCGTAAAAATCAAGCGTGGTTTGCACCATCAGTTCAATTTCGTCTAGGTTGGCAATATCTACAGGCACGGCAAGAGCTTCGCCACCTTGCTCTTGGATTTCATCGGCTAATTTTTGCAGACGATCCAGTCGCCGCGCCGTCAGCACCACTTTTGCTCCTTCTTGAGAAAAAAGATGGGCGGAATCTGCGCCAAAACCGGATGAAGCCCCTGTGATTAGAACTACTTTACCTTTTAATGATTCGGACATGAGTCTCTCCTTTTTCTAAACGTTCGGACATAAGCCATCAGGTCTAAACACGTTTTTCGCCTATTCCTCTTCTTTTTCCGGCGGGCGTGGTGGCTCTAGCGTTTGTTCCGGAGCAAGGGCTATTTCGAGAACTTGATCCAAATGTTGAACGGGGATAATTTTCAAATCATTACGCGCCGATTTGGGCATGTCTACCAAATCTTTTACGTTTTTTTCAGGCAGTAGGACGACTTTCATCCCGGCGCGATGTGCGGCGAGAACTTTATCTCGCACCCCGCCGACCGGAAGCACGCGCCCTCTCAGCGTGATTTCCCCGGTCATTGCTACATCTCGGTAAACGGGATGCCCGGTTAATGCCGAAATTAGCGCGGTTGTAAGCGTGATGCCCGCACTGGGACCATCTTTTGGAATGGCGGCTTCCGGTAAATGCAAGTGTACATCCATTCTATCAAAAACTTCAATCGGAATATCGAAATCTCGCGCACGAGATTTGATATAGGTTAATCCGGCTTGCACGGATTCTTGCATCACGTCTCCAACGCGACCGGTGATTTGAAGGTTGCCTTTGCCCTCCAAAATGGCTACTTCTATAGACATAATTTCGCCCCCGTTCATTGTCCATGCGAGACCTGTGGCTACCCCAACTTCGTCTTCCGCTTCGATTTCGGACATAAAGTATTCGGGAGGTCCCAAGAATTTTTCTATAGTCCGCGCACCAATCTGTTGAGGAAAGCGTTTTGACTCTGCTTTGAGCCGCGCTACTTTACGGCAAACACGCCCAATCTCGCGCTCCAAATTTCGCACACCGGCTTCATAAGTATATTGACGAATAATGCTCTGCAACGCACCTTCGGAGAAATTCAATCCTAAATCATGCACGCCACTCTCGTCAATTTGACGTGGAATTAGGTATTGCTTCGCAATCGCTATTTTTTCTTCTTCAATATAGCCCGAAAACTCAATGACTTCCATACGATCGAGCAAGGCATCCGGGATATTATGCAAAGAGTTCGCAGTGGTAATAAACATGACCTTTGAAAGATCAAAGGGGATTTCAAGATAATGGTCGCTAAAAGCATTGTTTTGTTCCGGATCCAAAACTTCAAGCAAAGCCGAGGAGGGGTCGCCGCGAAAATCGGAGCCGAGTTTATCTATTTCGTCTAACATAAAAAGCGGATTTGCTTTTCCGGCGCGTTTGATGGTTTGGATAATTCGTCCGGGCAACGCGCCGATGTAGGTGCGCCGATGTCCGCGTATCTCGCTCACGTCGCGTACCCCGCCCAATGAAACGCGCGCAAATTCACGTCCGAGCGATTCGGCAATCGATCGCCCTATAGATGTTTTTCCTGTGCCGGGGGCTCCCACAAAGCATAAAATCGGCTGTCGTTCCTTCTTTGGCTTCAAAGAACGCACCGCAATATATTCGAGAATGCGATCTTTGATTTTTTTCAATCCGTAATGGTCACGTTCAAGGATTTTAGCGGCGCGCTTCACTTCCAATTTATCTTTAGAGAAATCTAGCCACGGCAAGTCAATAATCCACTCGATATAGGTGCGAATAATGCCCACTTCAGGAGCCATCGGGGGCATTTGTGCCAAGCGTGCCAACTCTTTTTCTGCTGTCTCGCGCGCTTCTTTTGTTAATTTGGCTTTTTTGATTTTCTCGCGCAATTCAACAACATCTTGTTGCCAAACATCCCCTTCCTCTTCACCAAGTTCGTTTTTTATAATTTTTAATTGCTCGCGTAAATAAAAATCTCGCTGATTTCGGTTCATTTCAGATTGAACTCGCGAATGTATTTTATCTTCTAACTCCAAAACATCCACTTCTTGCGCCAATAAAAGAAGCAATTTTTCCAAACGCTCTTTAGGGTTTGGCAACAAGAGCAATTTTTGCTTTTCCCGCGCTTCGGTTGCCAAAGTGGAGGCAATCATATCTGCCAGCCAGCCCGGTTCACTGAGATTGAGTGCATAAAGATAGGCTTCTTCGGGCAAAGCGCGATCCAAATGGACGCATTTATCAAAAGAATCCAGCACCGAACGCATTAAGGCGCGCATTTCTCGATCGGCATCTTTTGGCTCAGCAAGCGGGCGCACGCGCACTCGTAAAAACGGCTCTATTTGTATGAACTCAAGAACTTCCACCCGCCGCCGCCCCTGCACAAGTGCGGAACTAGTTCCCTCCGGCATACTCAGCAAACGCCCCACCGCCATCTCAACCCCAATGGGCAAAAAATCGTCGCTATCGAGTTTATCTTTATTCGCATCGCGTTGCGTCAACCCAATGACACTCTGATTATTAAGTTGCGCCTCTTGAATTGCCAATAACGAAGTTTCACGTCCTACAAAAATTGGCGAAACCATGCGCGGAAAAATAACTATATCGCGCAAGGGGACAGCCCAAGCCTCGAAAGAACCATCTTCATCCACATCCCAATTCGGGACACTATAAAGTTCCTCCGTTCGTTGTGAAACAGAAACGTCAAAATCTTCTTCGTCTTCAAAATACCAGTTATCTTGATTCATAATTTCCTTTAGAGACCCCATTCTCCGCCCGTCCCTCTTTCAAATACGTTTTACGAAAGGAGGGAGAGATTGCGGTGGGGAAAATTATTCCTTATTTATTTTCTTCGCTCAAAACAGCCCTCACCGCCGCGGTCACAAAAATTGATCCGGCAGACAGGAGGAGGGCGCGCGTTTCATCGACAATTTCCAATGCCCGCACAACCGCTACTTCGACAGGCACGATTGCCTCTGCCCCAACCCCAACTTGCTCGGCGATGGTGAGCAGTTTTTCAGCTTCAACCGCGCGCGGATGTTCGGCGCGCGTCAAAATCACTTTATCTAAACGTGGAGCAAGTATCTCCAACATCTCCGCGACTTTTTTATCCTCCGAAGCACCAAAAATCAACACTATTTTCTCTTCGGGAAAATACTCATCCAGCGTTTGGCGCAGTTTGGATATAGAATCGGGGTTATGAGCAGAGTCTAACACAATTGGCGGTTTTTCACGCCAAATTTCAAAGCGACCAGCCCATTTTGTATCCGCAAATCCCTGTTTGAGTTGACCGGCGTTAAAAACCAATCCCTCACGGCGCGCGGCAAGGAGCGCGGCATAAGCCGTGACAGCGTTCTCTACCTGATGTTCACCCAAAAGCGGAATACTGAGCTTCATTTTGGGTGCATTTCTCATCCAAACTTCGAGCATTTGCCCGTCTATAGACTTTTTCTTAACCTTGTAGAGAATATCGTGTCCAACCCGCGTTAACGGTACGGTGTGTTCTTCGGCAACCAGCTCAAAAACGGCATCCACCTCCGGTTTCTGGGGCGAAACGACAAAGGGATGTCCCAGCTTCACAATACCTGCTTTTTCGCGCGCTATTTCCGTCAGCGTATCTCCCAAAACAGCGGTATGTTCCAAAGAGATGGAGGTAATCACCGAAACGAGTGGCGTGACGATATTGGTTGCGTCCAATCTCCCGCCCAAACCAACCTCGATGACGGCAACGGTCACATCTTGGCGCGAAAAGTGGAGAAATCCGAGTGCGGTCGCGAGTTCAAAAGTGGTGATATAAGGAACTTGCTCCACAAATGGCTTCATCTCTTCGACCAGCGCGACAAACTCATCTTGCGGAATGGGGATGCCATTCACCTGCATCCGCTCGGCGAAATCCTGCAAATGCGGCGAGGTATACAGCCCGACGCGGTAACCCGCGGCGCGCAAGGCACTCGCGGTAAATGCCGCTGTAGAACCTTTGCCCTTTGAGCCTGCAATATGAATAATCGGATAATCATTTTGCGGGTCGCCGAGTAAACGCATGAGGTCTCGCATTCGGTCGAGGTTGAATTCGGCTTTGGCAAGTTCGGAAGCATGCTTGAAACTATAATTGACAAAAGAGTAGAGATAATCGAGGGATTTTTGATAAGATTTATTCATGGGTGAATTGTAAGGCGTTATGCGGAATTTGGGAATTTGGATATTGAATTGTGAGCGTGAAAATATCACCAGAAGGGATAGAATAAAATATAGCAAGTAAGGGCGGACAACTCGCATTTTTTTCGTAAAATGTATTGCATATTGTGTAAAATCATATGGAATACACCTCCACCAAGATTTCGAGCAATTACGCAAAAACACACATACTTGTTTTTACTCCGGTTGAGAAAATTTTCATATTTTCACCTTTTACGCTTTTCTGTTATCATCCATGTGGAGAAAAAATGAACGCACACAGCAATTCTGTTGCTCGCAGACGCACAATTTTCATATCCATAATTCTTGCAACCATCCCCTGTTATTTACTGGGATTCGTCGCGGTTGCGCTTGCGCCGGAGCCACTTCCACCGACCCCAACTGCCAGCATTACGCCCTCACCTCAGCCCGCAACAGCGACCCCGACAATAGGCGTGACCTCCTCTCCAACCCTTAGCCCCACCCCAGAAGTAATCACCCCGACACCAACAGAAACGACTACTTCCTCACCGACACCTTTTCTCCCCGCCTCCCCAACGTGGACACCCTCCCCAACTTTCACCTCAACATTTACCCTTACGCCTTCGTTAACTTTCACGCCTACCCCAACTTTCACTTCTACCTCCACAGAAACACTTACCCCCTCCCCTACCGCCACAGAAACATTAACGCCCAC
>CAZERH010000068.1:0-8928 GCA_964515535.1 uncultured Anaerolineaceae bacterium | reverse complement strand
CCCCAATGAATCGCGACTGTGCCAAACATCTTAATTTCAAAATTGACGTTTTGGAACCCGGCAACTGCCAAATGTACGGCAAGTTCTTCCGCACGCAGAAATTGTCGAGTAGATTCTGGGAGGTAAGTGTAGGCATCGCGTTCACCGGTTAGCAAACCGCCTATAAAGGGGATTATATAACGAAGGTGGATATTGATTAGGGGCGTGAATAAATTTTTGCGCGGTTTGGTAGTATCTAAAATTACAATTCGTCCACCCGGTTTTAGAGCGCGGTATTGTTCTTTGAGCGCACGCGGCACATCTATCACATTGCGCATCAGGAAACCGGAGACGATAGCATTGAAGTTTTCAGCATCAAAAGGCAAATTTAAGGCATCCGTTGCCGACCAATCGAGTGTGTCCGCGTCTTTGCGTCCGGCGCGCATCATGTTGAGGGTAAAATCTCCGGCTAGGGCGCGGATGGCAGGATTCTGTTTGAGACCCTCTCGCGCTAAATCGCCGGTTCCCGCGCCCAAATCCAGGAGCGCATCGCCTTCTTCCAATTTTGCGAGACGAATGACTTCGCGTCTCCAGCGAATATCTTGCCCGCCGGTCATAATCCTATTCATCAGGTCATATTTTGGCGCAATTTTGCTAAACATTTTTTGCACGCGGTCGGCGCGCTCTTTTCCCGTTGAATTAAGTGGTGTAGTCATCCCGCTATTATATCGTCTTGCGGCTTTTCTGACTATGTGCTAGAATTTCGGCTGACTAGATTATCAATATTGAAAGCACCGAGAAGTGGGCGACCCCCACTTTTCTGCTTGTATGGGAGATTTTTTGGGGCAGACGATGGCAAAAACAAAAACTAATTTTAAGCAAGCATTCGAAGCTCTTTTGGAAGATAAAAACTTACCGGAAGAGGTGATTGTAGAAGCGATAGAATCGGCAATGTCTTCGGCGTATAGACGCGCGGTAAACGCGTCAAGTGCGCAAGAAGTGATTGGCAAAATCGATCTCGAAACCGGTGATGTGCTAATTCTCGCCGAGAAAGAAATTGTTGAAGATGTGCAGGATGAACGCACCGAGACGACTTTAGAAGAAGCCCTGAAGTTTGACGAAGAAGCCGAGTTGGGGGGCATGGCGATGGTAGACGCAACACCCGCGAATTTTGGCAGGGTTGCCGCGCAAACGGCGCGTCAGGTCATTCAACAGCGGATTCGTGAAGCAGAGCGCGCCGTGCAAGCGGAGCATTTTGAAGGTTTGATTGGCGAAATCATCAGCGGCGTTGTGCAGGCTTCCGGCGGACGACGCGGTGTGACCGTTGGCTTAGATATGAAAGCCGAAGGCACCATTCCGCATAATCAAAAAATTCCCGGCGAGCGTTTTCATATACATGATCGCATTCGCTGTGTCATTTTAGAAGTCAAAGATACGCCGCGCGGACCGCAAATTATTCTTTCGCGTGGACACGGCTCATTTTTACGCCGTTTACTTGAAAACGAAGTCCCCGAGATTTATCATGGGGTGGTTGAGATTCGCGGGATTGCCCGTGAACCCGGCAGACGTGCAAAAGTAGCTGTTTCGGCGGAGCAAGAGGGAATTGATCCCGTAGGCGCATGTGTGGGGATTCGCGGTGTGCGCATCCAAAATATCGTGCGTGAGTTGCACAACGAAAAAATAGATATTATTGAATGGAATCCTGACCAAATTGCGTATATCACTAAAGCAATTAGTCCGGCGCGTGTTACCGGCGTTTATTTGTCTGAACCAATTGATTCGGCACGTACAGCAACCGTAGTTGTGACCGAAGACCAACTTAGCTTGGCGATTGGTCGGAACGGGCAGAACGCTCGTTTGGCGGCAAAATTGACCGGTTGGCGGATTGATATTAAAAGTTTGGTTGAAGCGACTTCCGATTCGATTGGAAAATTGAAAGCAGATGCCGAATTAGCCGAGATGATGCCCAAAGCCGTAGAACAATCTGCTGAAATTGAAGCGATGCTCGCTAAAAAGGCAGAGGGGCGCGCACTCACTCCCGAAGAGTATCAAACGATGGGTACTTTCATGGATCGCGTTGAACGGCGTACCATCGAAGTGCAAGAAGAGGCAGACCGCGTTGAGCAAGAAAAAATCGCCGATATTCGTGCGAAAATTGCTCCCGCCGCCTTTGAACTGGCATTGGCAGACGTTGAAACCCTTAAAGAGCATATTTTCAATATCCTTTTTGAAGCTGAGTATGAAAGTGTCGGCGATTTGATGATGGCATTGCAACTTGACCCCGACAAAGTTTTCGATTTGCCCGGCATAGGTCCTAAAGCCATCGAGAATATCACCGAGGTTTTGGCGGGCATGGATTTCCCTGAAGTAGAGATAGAAGAAGTTGAATCCAAAGACGAAGTAGAAGCGGAAGCTGAGCCAGAAACAGAAGAAAAAGCTGTCGAAGATGCAGATAAAAAAGCAGAAGAGAAAGCTAAAGCCGAAAAAACCGCTCAAGAAGAGGCAGAGAGAATTGCACGTGAAGAAATAGAGCGTCTTGCCGAAGAAGAAAAACGTGTTGCTGAAATCCGTGCCAATATCGCACTTGCCGCCTTCGACTTGGAGTTAGAAGATACCGATTTTGAAGAGCGCGTATTGAGTATGCTCAAAGGTGCGGGCTATACCAATATCGGCGATTTGATGGTCTCCTTGCAAACAGATCCCAGTAGAGTCTTTGACTTGCCCGGATTTGGAATGAAAGCTATTGAAAACATGACCGAAGTTCTCTCAGTACTTGATTTTCCTGAAGAAGAAGAGCTTACTGAAGAAGAGAAATTGGAAGCCGAAGAAAAGAAGAAAGCGAAAAGTAAATCGGTGAAATATGTGTTTGACCCCGAACTTGGTGAGGTTGTAGCCGAGAAGCAATATAAACGTGAAGAAGATGATTGGGAAGATGTGGACTGGAAGGATCTTTTGTGAGCAAAAGAACGCCTCGGAAGAAACAACGTCACATCCCGCAACGAACTTGTGTGGGATGTCGCGAAACTTTGGCAAAACAGACTCTCACGAGAATAGTCCGCACGCCAGATGGTGTGAAAATTGATTTGACAGGAAAATTATCGGGACGTGGCGCGTATTTACACAATCAACGCGAATGTTGGGATAATGCTCTCAAAGGTGCGTTAGCCAACGCACTCAAAACAAAATTGACCGCAGAAGAAAGAACTGCGTTAGAAAAATATAGTATAGAGAATGTGAAGGAGTAAAACGCAATACGCAACGCGTTTCACGCATAGAGGTTTTGATGAGTAAAAAAGACGAAAAAATTATAGAAATTCCATCAGCAATTGGTGTGCGTGATTTGGCAGAACGCATGGAAAAAAGCCCCATTGAGATTATCAAGAGTTTGATGACCAATGGAGTAATGGCGAGCATTAACCAACAAATTGATTTTGACACCGCCGCAATCGTTGCCGCCGACATGGATTTTGAAGCGGTATTGGAAAAAGACGATGCGCTTGATGCCACCGAAGCCGATAAAGAACTTTCTGTATGGCGACAAGCAATTGCCAACGAAGACGATGCCAATCTTGAAGACCGCTCTCCCGTAGTGACCATTTTAGGGCATGTTGATCATGGAAAAACGACTCTGCTGGATGCGATTCGCGACGCCGATGTGCAGTCCGGGGAAGCTGGCGGGATTACCCAACATATAGGCGCATATCAAACTTCGTTGCAGGGGAAAACAATTACATTTTTAGATACCCCCGGTCACGCCGCTTTTACCGCAATGCGCGCACGTGGCGCACAAGGCGCAGATATTGTGGTGCTTGTTGTCGCGGCAGATGATGGGGTTATGCCCCAAACCAAAGAGGCGATTGCGCACGCCAAAGCCGCGCGCGTTCCGATTATTGTCGCCCTGAACAAAACGGATAAGGCAAATGCAAATCCCGAATTGGTAAAAAGCCAATTAGCCGAGAATGACTTAATTCCCGATGATTGGGATGGCGATACGATGGTCATTCCGCTTTCGGCTTTGAAAAAAGAAGGGGTAGAAGATTTGTTGGAAGCCATTTTGCTTGTAGCCGATAATATGGATATTAAAGCCAATCCGGAAGGCGATATTATCGGCACTGTCATCGAAGCTGAAATTGACAAAAAACGCGGCGTGATGGCAACTTTGCTCGTCCAAAACGGGACTTTAAAACAAGGCGATATTGTTGTTGCCGGTGGAGCTTATGGACGCTTGCGAGCCATGTTTGATTATCTTGGCAATCGCGTAAAAGTGGCACCTCCCTCCATGCCCGTTTCCGTGATGGGCATGAATGACGTTCCCAGCGCGGGGCAAGTATTTAGCGTTGTGAATGCTGAAAAACAAGCACGCTATAAAACGGAAACATATCTTGAAGATGAAAAACAGGGCAAAAGAGAAAAGAAAAGCGTTTCATTGGAAGAACTTTTTGCCGCTTATCAGGCTGGAGAAACAAAAGAACTCAGCCTAATTATTAAAGCGGATGTACAAGGATCGCTCGACCCTATTGTGGGCGAGATGAAGAAGCTAGGCGAAGGCGAAATCGGCGTCAATATCCTCTACGCAGAAACCGGCAATATCGGTGAAAACGATATTACTCTCGCCGCCGCATCAGACGCGATAGTGATTGGTTTCAACGTCCAAGCTGAAGTTAATGCTCGCCGTTTAGCGGGCAACGAAAATGTGTCTATTCGTCTTTACAATATCATTTACAGAATCGTTGAAGATGTTGAAAAAGCCCTCAAAGGTATGCTTGACCCCGTTTTTGCAGAAAAAACACTAGGAAAAGCCGAAGTTTTGCAAGTTTTCCCCATTTCAAAAATCGGAAAAATTGCAGGCTGTCGCGTGCGTGAGGGTGTGATTCGCAGAAACGCCCAAATGCGCCTCACTCGTGGCGAAGATATTCTATTTGAGGGCGAAGTCTCCTCTTTGAAACATAATAAAGACAAAGTTAACGAAGTTCGCAATGGATTTGAGTGTGGTATTGGCTTACAAAACTTCCACGACATCAAAGTGGGCGATGTGCTTCAATGCTACGTTCTTGAGAAAGAAGAAACCGAGTAATTTTTTATGCCATCAGAAGTCCGTTTACACCGCATCGGGGATCGAATTAAAGAAGAACTCTCAGAACTGCTTCTTTATAAACTAAACGATCCGCGCGTGCAGGGGATTTATATTACAGATGTCCTCGTGGATAGAGAACTGGCTTACGCCAACATCTACATCTCTGCTATCGAAGGCTCGGTGCGCGCCAAAGACGCTTTAGCCGGATTTAACAGTGCCAGCGGATTCATACGCCGATATTTGGCTGGGCGCGTGAACCTCCGCTCTTTTCCGCAGTTGAGGTTTTATTGGGATCCAACACCGGAGCAAGCTGACCATATTGAGGGGATTTTGGCGGAAATTCGTGATGAAGAGAATACACAAGAAGACAACCAAGAGAAAGATGAAGAGTAATGAACGAAGATATAGACGCATCTATTAAAGAGCGTTTGGGGGACGCTGGAAAAATACTAATCACTGGTCATATCCGTCCCGATGGAGATGCAGTCGGCTCTATGCTTGGGTTGGGTATTGCGCTAGAGAATGCAGGAAAACGCGTGCAGATGGTTTTACCTGCCGGGTTACCGCATGTTTTTGAGCATCTTGAAGGTAGTGAACGAATCCAAAGAGAAGTAGAAGGTGAAATAGACACCTTCATTTCTGTCGATTGTGCGGAGTTTTCACGAATTCATAAGGAGTTGCAAACTTTTGGGGAACCTTTTCTTAACATAGATCATCATATAACTAATACAAAATATGCAGAAATAAATCTTGTAGAAGCTGACGCGGTAGCGACAGCCTCTATATTGATGAAACATATCCCTGCATGGGGATTGGAGATTGATAAAGCTTCAGCCTCAGCCTTGTTGACCGGTCTTATCACCGACACGCTTGGTTTTCGCACCTCAAATATGACCCCGCAAGCTTTTCGGCAAGCCGCAGAGTTGATGGAAAAAGGTGCCAATATCCCGGACCTTTATTATCGTGCTTTAGTAAGCCGTTCTTTCAAAGCGGCGCGGTATTGGGGAAAGGGTCTTACCAATCTCGAGCGGGATGGACAAATGGTTTGGGCTGTGCTAAGTTTGAAAGACCGCAAAGCCGTTAAATATCACGGCAATGATGATGCAGATTTGATTAATATGTTATCTTCTATTGAAAAAAGCCCGATGGCGTTAATTTTTGTTGAACAGCGTGATGGCACGGTTAAAGTTTCGTGGCGAGCACGCAACAAAAAATGGGACGTGGCTAAAGTGGCGGCGAAGTTTGGGGGTGGGGGGCACCGCGCCGCGGCTGGGGCAACAATAGAAGGCTCTCTCGAGGAAATCGAACTTAGGGTCTTGCATGTGACTCGCGAAATCCTATAAAATAAACTTAAGACTACAAATCTAATACGGAGGAAAATCTTATGCAAAGCAAGGACGCAATTTCAGGGGTTCTGGTCATCGATAAACCAACCGGAATGACATCGCACGATGTTGTAAATGTAGTTAGGCGAGGAACGGGAATCCGTAGAGTAGGACATACAGGTACATTAGATCCCCGCGCTTCTGGCGTTTTGGTCATTTTAGTAGGACCTGCGGTACGTCTGAGCGAATATATCTCAGCTTCGGATAAACGCTATCAGGCAATTATTCGGATGGGAACTGCCACCGATACTTACGATGCCGAAGGTGCTTTCACGCGCGAAGAAGTGACCGTAGATGTGACCGAAGAACAATTTGAAGCAGAATTAAAGAAGTTTGAAGGTGAAGTAGAACAAACTCCGCCCGCATATTCGGCTGTAAAAGTGAACGGTCGAAAAGCCTACGAGATGGCACGCAAAGGCGAAGAAGTCGAATTAGAGCCGCGTATTATTCAGGTGCATCACCTTGAAGTTTTAGAATGGGCAACTCCCGAAGTTGTAGTAGATGTACATTGCTCCTCCGGTACTTATATTCGCTCTTTGGCGAACGACCTTGGCGAAGTTTTGGGTTGTGGCGCGTATTTAGTGGGCTTACGCCGCACCAAAAACGGACGTTTTTCTTTAAGAGATTCTACGCCCTTACGCAAACTTCAAGAATCTTTTGAAATGGGCGATTGGTATAAACACTTAATCCCCGCCGCCGAATCCCTCTCTGATTGGCCCTCGGTGGTTTTAGACGCAGATGACGTTGAAACTATTCGTCATGGACAACGTGTAAAAGTTGAAGCTGACCACCCCGAAGCCGAAATGGTGCGCGGCATCAGTGAAGCCGATGAACTGGTTGCACTAATGAAAAAAGTAGAAGGAGCAGATGGCGGTTTTGAATGGCAACCTAAAAAGGTTTTCCTAATCGGATAATTACCTGCTGTATCTCCAGATTGCACAAAATAGGCAAATTTATTATAGCGACCGAAAAAAACTAAGCATGAAAGCCACAGATGAAACTTTTTCATTCATCTGTGGCTTCTTTTTTCACCGACCAGCGACCACCGAATATAGCAATGCTTCACATCCACTCCCTTAACGAACTTTCTCTCACTAAAACCCACCTTACCATCGGTGTATTCGATGGTGTTCATCGCGGGCATCAAGAAATCATTTCTGCTCTCACCAAAAGCTCGCAGAAAAACGGGGCAACATCGCTAGTGATCAGTTTTTACCCGCACCCCGCCGCCGTTCTGGGAAAACGCGAAAACGTCAAATACCTCACTCTTCCCGAAGAAAAAGCCGAAATTTTAGGGGAAATGGGTGTAGATATTCTCCTCACATATCCTTTTACCCCCGAAATAGCGGCATACTCGCCAAAAGAATTTATGGCAGAAATTCACACCCACGCAAATATAAAAAAACTACTCATCGGCTACGATTTTGCGCTTGGTAAAAATAGAATTGGAGACGCAAACTATTTAGACTCATTGGGATTGGAACTTGGGTACACGCTTCAAAGGTTTCAACCTATCTCCAGCGGACGTGCCATCGTTTCTTCCAGTCGTGTGCGAGATGCGCTCGTGTCTGGACGCGTGCGTGACGCACATCAATTTTTGGCGCGTCCCTACGCTCTGCGCGGATTTGTCATCCGCGGCGATGGACGTGGACGCAAAATTAATGTCCCCACTGCGAATATCGAAGTTTCGGCGGAGAAAATTGTGCCGAAAAATGGTGTATATGCCACATGGGCGATTTTGTGCGGTGAAAAACATCTTGCAGTTACAAATATCGGCATTCGCCCTACCTTCACGCCGGATAGGGAACGCGCCAATATCGAAACGCATATTTTAGATTTTAATCAAGAAATTTATGGGGAAGAATTGAAGTTGGAATTTGTAGAACGTCTACGCGACGAGAAGAAATTCGGTTCAGTGGAGATGTTGTTGAATCAAATTGCCGAAGATATAGAGAAAGCAAAAGAAATAAGTGGCAAGTAGTTGCTCAAAATGAAGATGTGATGTTTTTTACGCGTAAGAGCAAAGCTCCTTCGCCCCTACGCGTAAAACGTATTGCGTATTGCGTAAAAAAAATAACACATACGCAACACGCAACACGAAAGAGTTATAGTGGCAACCAAGTCCCGATGCCCATTTCTACGGCACGTTTGTAGAGGGTCGGGGCAACTGCCATATCATCGAGTGCCAAGCCCAAATTACACGCGATGTTCCGCTCTGTTTCAGATTCGCGTCCCGTTTTTAGACCGGCAACCAGCTCACCTAAATCGGCGTGCAGGGGCGGGACATCCTGAAAATATCCCACACTTTGATAGTAGGCAAACTGCGCCAAATCATCGGTGCAGAATTTATCCGCTTCTTTCATGGCGGCAGGCTCAAAATATGAATCGAAATCCACCAATGAAGCAAAAGAGCCTTTTTCCAGCCATCCTGCTTTGATTGTTTTATGAGTCTTTTTGAGAATATGACCCGCTGTGACAACCAAATCTAGT
>CAZERH010000067.1:0-8967 GCA_964515535.1 uncultured Anaerolineaceae bacterium | reverse complement strand
GTGCATTATTTGACTTTCGATTCGTTAAGCCTTCATCGGCACAATAATTTTTCCCCATATCAATCACCATAAGAGATATATCCCATTAAGCCCTCTTCCCCATTACAGTATAATTACGTTATACCCTGAAATAACAATTTCTATGGGATGGTTAGAGGAATATACTGTATGGACTTAAAAAAATCTTATACCGAAGCCTCTCAAAAAACAGCGAGTAATATCAGAACCATCGCGCGTTCTAGCGAGTTGCGCAAGCTCTCACATCTCTCTTTGCCAAAAATTGACGAGATTGTAGATTTAGTGGCGCGCGTTATTCCGGCGGGAAATGTGCCGGGGGTAATTTTGAATGGCTTGGCGCGTCTATCGGGAAAGAAATTGCCACCAGAAAATGTTAAACGCGATATTAATTTATTATTTAAAGGCGCGGAGCAAGCCCTCGACAAAGCTGTTTACGGTGCTTTTTTTGCAGGTCCTGCCGCGGTGATTTGGGGGTATCAAAATTTGCTCAAATTGGTCGGAAAAGACCCTGAAGTTGCCTTCCCCGAAGGGACTTGGCAATTTTATACCGGCTATGCCCTCCGTGAGGATAGTGCCAGACACGCCTACGAAACTTATGGATTCGATGGCTTGCTCAAAAATCACGATTTAAAATTAGATAAGGTGGATAGAATTACCGCGTGGACAATGACGGCTATTCACCATTTGCATCATTATCAGCGTTTACTCTCCAATGAATGGTGCGAGCGGACTTATACACATATTTTAGCAAAAATCACACAAAAACAGTCTGACGCTGAGCATTATGCCAAACTTTATCGAAAGTGGGAAAAAGCGCGCCCCTTCAAACGGGATACAGATACCAACCCCGAAGATGATTTTCCTGCCTATAGACGAAGAAAATTTGAAGCCTTCTTGAAAAAAGAAACGGAGGACTTATCTCCCTTTTTGCGAGGACGTTGGCGTTTGCAAATTCGTTCTGCTGAAAAACGAGATTTGCCCGCGTATCTCAAACAGATGTCTATTTTGGCATATTTGAATCCGGGGGCTTACGATGAGACGCGCGTAACACTTCCCTTAGAAAAAACTCATATCGGCATTATTTATAGAGAAAATTATTATCTAATTTCTGCTTGTGAGGCAGGGAGCAGTGATCCCGCCGATGTGAAGGTGGTGCGAGAGCAAATAGCGACATTATTACAAGATGCAGAGGAAAACCCTTCTCCTCCCCACTCTTTGACCCTTTTGGCAAAAACAAAACGCTCTATGCTCCCCAAATTATTAAGTCAAATAAATGAAGAAACCGCCCAAGAGATTATCAACTTACGTTTGGCACCGATTTTTATCAACTTTGACCAACACGGGCGTGATTTGCCCCTATCTGAAATCCGTCAACACGAACGCGGGATTGGCGACCATGCTATGACTTTATTTGATACAGGCAAGACAATGGTTTTCGATCTCTCACATATCTTTTTTGACGGGGCTTGGGGCGCGGGACTTTCGGAGATTATGACCAATGAAGCGATTGCTTGGGCTGTATACTTGAACGGAGAAAAACCCGCACACGCCGGAAAAATGCGTCCATACGCCTCATCAGCAAGCCGAATTCAGGCGAGGGACGCAGAAATTATTCGTCAGGCACCGCGCTTGAGGAGAGAATCTAGCGCGGAGAACGAATCCGTAGATTTGAAATCCATCTCAAAATTGCGGAAAAACCTCAGAGAACGCAACGAGTCTATTCGTCTGACGGTCAACGATATTCTCATCCTGTACAGGGCAATTCATGGCGTGACTTATAAAACGGATTTACTCGATGAGAAGCCAACGAACCCCGCGATTTTGATTCCGATTGATGCCAGCCAACGCTCACCGAAAGAGCGGCTTTATCCGATGACTTTTGAAACGCCGCTCGAAGATTTGGGGCTGGTGGCGTTGCATAGCAAAGTTGTGGATGCGCTGGATAATTATGAACGTACAACGGGAAATCGTTCGACTGCTTATGCAAAATTTGATGAACTTCAACGCAATTATTTGGCTATTTTGGCAGGATTTGGAGCATTGATGAGCCGCAGTAAAGAGATTGCGTTGGCGGGAGAAAGTGCCAGCGTAGGAACCATTAAACTCTTGGCGCATCTGCCCGCACCGCTCCAACACATCTTAGATAAAATCCCCTCGAAATTTAATGTGCTGAACGATATTATCAAAGGAAGTGAAGTTTTTTCGAATGTCGGGGCGGTTGTCCCCTCTAGCACGCTGACGCGTTTTATCACAGCGAAAGATGATAATGACAAAAAAATGCTGGCGTGGGGAGTTGTGACGGACGCAAAGGGTGTGATGCATATTAGCTTGCGCGATTTTCGTCCGCATGTTGATGAATTTGCGGCGCGCGGACAAATGGATTTGGCGAAAAAAATCACACAGGATTATTTAGATGCGTATGCGCGGGGTTTGAACGTTTTTGTCACCGATTTGCGTAGAATTACAAGCAGGAGCAGGGAGACGAAGTTGAAAGTGTGATTTTTTAGATAACGATGTCGCACATAACAAACCTGAGAGATGTCTCCCGGATATAACGCACCGTGACGAGCCTGTTTGGGGCTTGGGTGCAAAAACCGGCGCGTCACGCGTAGTGTGAGCGGATTGCCTCCCCCAGCTATTTGATTTTCATTCTAAAGGAAAGAATTATGACCCAAAAACGGTTGTCCAGAAGAGATTTTCTCAAAATGAGTGCCTTCACGGTAGGCGGCGCGGCGACAACTTTGGTGGGCGTCCCCTTTTTATTTAAAGAGGAGGCTGTCTTCGACCCTAACGATAGTTATTGGGCGGAGGCAAAACCGAAAGCAAATTCCCCTTTAGCTGAAAATTTACAAGTAGATGTGGCGATTATTGGAGGTGGATATACCGGATTGGCGACTGCGTATCATCTGGCGAAGATGAATCCAAATCTCAAAATTATTATTTTGGAAGCGAAGAGCGTTGGGCATGGCGCATCGGGACGAAACGGGGGAATGGTTTTGCCGCAAACAGGTCCTGAAACAATGCAAATTGATTACGATGAAGAAACTCACAAGTGGACTTACGATTTAACAGTTAAAAGTATGAAAGAGTTAGCGCGTTTGGTTGAGAAAAGCGGTATGGATTGCGATTTGAAATTAGATGGCTATATATACGCAATTCTCAAAGAAGAAGACCTGCCTTATTATCAATCCTATGTTGCGAAGGCGCGGAAGATGGGAATCCCGCTGAGGTATCTGAATCAAGCCGAATGCACGAGCGAACTCGGGACGGATATTTATGTCGGCGCGGTTTATGATCCAAACGGGGGCAGTGTCCACGCGATGAAACTCATCCGCATCCTAAAAAAAGAAGTTGAAGAGCTTGGGGTAGTCATTTATGAAAATTCACAGGTTTTTGAGATTGAAGAAGGGGAAAATGTCGAGTTGGTTGTTGGAGATTCGCAGTTTCAGGTTTTGGCAAAAGATATTGTGTTGGCAATGAATGCCTATACTTCAAAGTTGGGCTATTTTAAGTATGAGCTTATCCCTGTTCATACTCAAATCGCGGCAACTGCACCTTTGAGCAAAAAGCAATTGACAGAAATACACTGGGACAGCCGTTTGCCTTTTTATGATTCGAGAAATTTTCTCTATCATCTTGTACTAACGCCCGATAATCGAATTTTAATCGGGGGCGGTTTTGCGGATTATTATTTCAACAACGAGTTAGAATTCAAAGGCGATATGTCCGCTATTTCAGATAGAATGCGTAAGGAGTTGGGGCGAATTTACCCCGTGCTGAAAAATATCACCTTTGAATATATTTGGGATGGGATTTTAGGAGTCACTTATGATGAGTATGAATCGGTTGGGGTGATGGGCGATTACAAAAATATCTATTACGCACTGGCTTATAACGGGCATGGGGTAAATTTATCGTTCATGTTCGGAGGGGTAATTGCAAATATGCTTAACGGGCGCGGGCATGGCTGGCAATATACCTCCTACGCCGATTATCCGCTCCGCAAGATAGTACCGCCAGAGCCGCTAAAATGGTTGGGAGCGAAAGGTTTTTTAGGGTATTATCAGTGGCTGGATAGGAATAGCCTATCCTAAAAATATAGCCTCATCCTGATTTTTCAAACCCTTTGCCAATGGAGCAAAATAATGACGGAAGATCCTCTTCTCGGACAAGAACTAGCTAATTATCGCGTTGAACGCATATTGGGACAGGGCGGTATGGCGTGCGTTTACTACGGAACAGATACCAAATTGAATCGCGCTGTAGCGATTAAAGTAATTGACGCGCGCTACAAAGATAATCCTGTTTTTGCCGAACGTTTTGTGCAAGAAGCGCGGGCTGTGGCAACATTGAGACATGAAAATATCATCCAAGTCTACGCCGCAGATGACCATAATGGCTTATATTATTTTGTGACCGAATATATTAAGGGACTGGATTTAGAGAAATTATTATCCTTTTATAAAGAAAAAGACGAATTACTTCCCCACGAAGATATACTATATATTGCGCGTGCAATCGCCAAAGCCCTCGACTGCACGCATAAACAAGGAATTATCCACCGCGACGTAAAACCCTCCAATATAATGGTTGATAGCGAGAAACGCGTTATTCTCACAGATTTTGGTCTCTCCTTAGATATGGATGAGGGCTCTCTAGGCGAAGTTTTCGGTAGCTCTCACTATATCTCACCTGAACAAGCACAACGTTCTTCGGATGCCGTTCCGGAATCTGACCTTTACTCGCTGGGCGTAATTCTTTACGAAATGCTAACGGGTTCTGTTCCCTTTGATGACCCCTCGCCCACCGCAACCGCTTTACAACACCTCACCCAACCTTTGCCCTCTGCGCGAGAGATTAACCCCAACTTAAGCGAAGATATTGAACTTTTGCTAGAAATCGCCTTAAGCAAAACGCCCAGAGAACGCTACTCGTCTGGGGAAAAATTAATAGACGAGTTAGAAAAAGCCTTAACCAGCCCCAGTCCAAATTCTCTTGCGCAAGAGAAAAAAACGACCGCACCGTCTCTTGAAGAAATGCTGGCACAACACCTCAAACCTGAACCGGAATCAAGTCCCATTGTTGAAGAAGGGCAAAAAGAGAGCCACTCCGCGCCCCCTTCACTTGCCCCAAAAGACGACTTGCTTGGCAAACAACTTGATGAATATCATATTGACGAAATGATTGGTCAGGGTGGCATGGCGCGAGTATATCGCGGCAAAGATACAAACCTAGACCGCAACGTAGCCATAAAAGTCATAGATAGCCCCTACCGCTCCGATTCAGACCACATAGAACGCTTCAAAAAAGAAGCCAAAACAATCGCCCAGTTAGAACATCCTAATATCATTCGCCTCTATCGCTACGGTCAAACCGAAGGCTTGCTCTATATGGCAATGCAATATATAAAAGGTGCGGATTTTGAAACCACCCTAGCAAAATATCACGCTGAAAACGCCCAAATTTCCCCGCAAGAAACAATCCGCATCATGAAGCAAGTTTGTGAAGCACTCGATTACGCCCACAGCCAAAAAGTCATCCATCGAGATATAAAACCTTCCAATATCCTCATAGACGAAGAGGGACGTATTTTTGTCACCGATTTCGGCTTGGCACTCATGACCGAGCTAGGCACACAGGGTGAGATTTTCGGCTCCCAACATTATATTCCGCCCGAACAAGCCATGTCCTCAGCCAACGCCGTCCCGCAAAGTGATTTTTATTCTGTAGGCGTAATTCTTTACGAAATTTTCACGGGACAACTCCCCTTCGATGCCGAAGATCCGCTAGAAATCGCTATGAAACACATGAGCGAAAAGCCCCCTTCCCCGAGCAAAATTCGCCCCGAAATTTCTCCCGAATTAGAAACATTTCTCATCAAAGCCCTCGAAAAAGAACCGGAGAATCGCTATCAAAACGGAGCCGAGCTAGTCGCCGCGCTAGAAAAAGCCCTCCCCATCGAAACGGATGAAAAAACCGAAAAAGAAACAGAAAAAAAACAAGAAAAAGAATCGCCCCCGCCCGCTGAAGAAAAATCTACAGAGTCACCTCCAAAAACGAAACCGCAAATCCCCACCCCAAAAGAGCCGAATGACGAAATCTGGCTAGTGGATGAGCCTCTCCCGCCCGTCCCAGCCGCGGTTACGGGACAGAAGCCGCGCGCCAGTCTGCTCCCTAGCCTGCTCGCCATCCCCCGTGAAAATCGCCCCTCCCCCTTTCTGCTTGGCGTAGCGGTTGGCGTAATTTCAACTCTCTTGTTGATAATTCTGATTCTGCTCCTTTTTCAATACTTTTTAAGCGGATAAAAAACCGATTCGCGCCTGTTTTTGGCTTGGTGAGAGATTTCTTGGTGCGAGATTCGGCTCGAACATTTTCCTCTCAATATCCAGTATAATGGTGAAAAATTATAATCATTTACCCAATAGGAGAGAATAATGTCTAAAACAACGGATAACTTAAAAGAAGCCTTTGCCGGTGAAAGCCAAGCATTTCAAAAATATACCGCCTTTGCCGCCAAAGCGGAAAAAGAAGGGCTGAAAAATGTCGCTCGTCTCTTTCGTTTGACCGCACAAGCGGAGCAAATCCACGCGGGCGGGCATTTTAAGGCTCTCGATGGCGTGGGTTCTACCGCTGAAAATCTGCAAGCCGCGATTGAAGGCGAGACCTACGAATTTGAGAAAATGTATCCGCCCATGTTAGCGGAAGCCGAAAAGGAAGGACATAAGGCAAAACGGATGTTCAAATATGCCGTAGAAGCCGAAGAAGTCCATGCCAAACTTTATGGCAAAGCTCTCGAAGCCGTGAATACCGGCAAGGACCTCGACACCGACTTTTTCCTGTGTCCCGTTTGCGGCTATATCGAATTCGGTTCAGCTCCCGATAAATGCCCCATCTGCAATCTGCCGGGATCGAAATTCATTAAGGGCTAAAGTGCGTATCGCATAGGATTCCGAGTGCATCGCACCAACTTCGACAGAACGACGTTAATCGATAAGCATTTTGCCTATCGAAGGGCAGTGCGATGCATTCCTAACAAAAACCCCTCCGCTGAAAATTCAGCAGAGGGGCTTTTTATTTTGTTTAGTCTCCCCTATATGGAGAGATGTCCGCGGGACAGAGGGGGTGTTATTCCCCAGAAATTCCGCCGCCAAAATCTACGCGGAGGACTTTCTTATCCATTTTCCCGACACTTGTCTTCGGGATAGATTCCACAAACTCGTAACGTTTAGGAACAGCCCATTTGACCAGCTTTCCATTTTCAACAAAGGATTTCAGGTAAGACTTTAATCCATCTGCGCTCATTTTGCCAACAAAATCGGGTTTGGGGACAATCACAGCTAGTGGGCGTTCACCCCATTTCTCATCGGGGATGCCAATTACGGCGACTTCTTGCACGCCCTCGTGAAGACTAAGTAGATTTTCCAATTCGAGAGAAGAGATCCATTCGCCGCCACTCTTAATCACATCTTTCAGGCGGTCTACAATTTGGATATAGCCGCGCGCATCCACATTTGCAACATCGCCGGTGTGGAGCCAACCGCCTTCCCAAAGCTCTTTACCTTTTTCCTCATCTTTGAAATAGCTCGGCGTGAGCCATGGGGTACGGACTTGAATCTCGCCACGCTCTTGTCCATCGTGGGAAACCTCGTTTCCATCCGGGGTAGCAACGCGCACCTTCACCAGTGGAACGGGTAAACCGGTTTTGACCAAATAATTCAACTTCTCGTCTTCATCCATATCCACCATATCCGGTTGAAGAATGGCTAAGGTGAGTAAAGGTGCGGTCTCTGACAGGCCGTAGCCGCCATAAAGTTTGATGCCCAATTCATCGCGAGCCGTTTTTGCCAAACCCTTCGGAAGACGCGCTCCACCGATGACAATTTTCCAATTACTCAAATCGAATTTTCTTGCCTCCGGTGCGGTCGTAATCATTTGTAAAATGGTCGGAACACAATGACTAAAAGTGACTTTATTTGTCACAACTAATTTAAGCAACATCGCCGGGTCATAACGACCGGGGTAAACTTGCTTTAGCCCCATCATTGTCATTGTGAAAGGAACGCCCCAAGCGTGGACATGGAAAAGAGGCGTCATCGGCATATACACATCGTTTTTCGTTACACCACCAAAATCGGTTAACGACCCAAAGGTTGTTCCTTCAACCAACGTATGTAAAACCAACTGACGATGCGAGAAATAAACACCCTTCGGTTTTCCGGTCGTACCCGTTGTATATGCCAAAGTTGCTTGCGTATTTTCGTCAAAATCAGGCAATTCTTTCAAAGCTGTTGCACTAGCCAACAAAGATTTATAATCCATTTCCGCAAAATCGGTTTCGGGAGTTGTCTCTTTATCGCTGATAATGATGTAATGTTTCACCGACTCCAACTGCGGGCGAATTTTATCAATCAGCGGCAAAAAATCTTCATGGAAAATTAAAATATCGTCTTCTGCATGACGCATGGTATAAACGAGGTCTGCGGGAGAAAGCAAGGGGTTAATTGTGTGCATCACTGCGCCAACACTGGGCACACCGAAATACATTTCAAGATAGCGGTGGCTGTCCCATTCGATAATGCCTACCGTATTCCCCTGTTTAACACCAAGTTTCTGCAAACCTGCGCCCAATTGCAATACCCTCTGGTACATCTCAGCGTAGGTATATTTAAACTGGTCTCTATAAATAATCTCTTGCTGAGGGGCAAAGCGCACACCCGATTCCAGCACATTCTTAAGTAATAGCGGGTACTCGTAAGCAGACATTCTTCCTCCTTGGGATATAGTGGGTTTGGGAATTTTGCGGACGCAAAATTGATGAGAAGAGTGTACGACAATTTGATTTAAAACACAAGAAACACCCCATTTCAAACTGAACTATAAAAACATCGCCAATTTAAATTCTGCCAAAGACGAAAAGAGCCAATTCGGCGGTGGATCAAAAGTCAACAG
>CAZERH010000066.1:0-8982 GCA_964515535.1 uncultured Anaerolineaceae bacterium | reverse complement strand
AAAAAAGAGCGAAAACAGCATAGATTCCGCAACTCGTTTCGAACAAGCTCTTTTTATAGAGAAGTATGCTTGTAAGTGTTCAGGAGGGGCAAAACAGAGTGCGCATTTTCGCTGATTTCATTGGGGAGAAAGGCAAAATATATAGAATTCCTAGTCGCATGACAGTTTTAAAAAGAAACCTTCAAAATTCACGCAATACTCAAAAGGCATATTTTGTGAGAGAAATTAGATGTGATTTATAAAATTGTCTGGTCTTTAGCGTAGAATTAGAGTTACATAAGACTACCTAAGGTACGCTTGACTTTCAACCCGTGCTTTGCGTAGAATAGAAGTATATCTGTTCAAGAAAAAACACATTTCAAACTTGAGATATTTTAGGTAAGTCTTAGGTTTATACAAATACAGGTAAAATATGGAATATAAAGACTATTATAAAATTTTAGGGGTTGATCGAAAAGCTAGTCAGGATGAGATTAAGAAGGTTTATCGCAAATTGGCGATGAAATATCATCCTGACAGGAACCCGAATGACCAAGAAGCAGAAGAGAAATTTAAAGAAGTAAACGAGGCGCATCAAGTTTTGAGCGACCCGCAAAAACGCGCTCGCTACGACCAGCTTGGTTCGTCTTATTCACAATGGGAACAGCGTGGTGCCCCCGGCGACTTTAATTGGGGTGATTGGTCTGGCGGTACCCCCGGTGGAATGCCGCGCGGCGGTGGAAGACGTGTCCGCTATGAGGATGTGGGGGATATGTTTGGAGGCGCGGGTGGGATGGGGGGCATGTCTGATTTTTTCGAGGCGATCTTCGGGATGGGAGGCGGTAGAAGCGCGGGAGCAAGCCCAAATCCACGCGCGGCTCGTCAGCATTTTGAACAACCAATCAGCATTTCTCTGGCAGAGGCGTATGAGGGCACAATTCGCACTTTGGAGAGCGATGGAAAGCGAATCCAAGTTAAAATTCCGGCAGGTGCAAAAACCGGTACCAAAGTCCGCGTTAAAGGGAAAGCTCCCGGTGGCGGGGATATATATTTGAAGGTGACGGTTAGTAAAGACGTGCGGTTTAAACGTAAAAATAATGATTTACACACCGAAGTGGAGGTGGATGTTTTCACGGCTTTGCTGGGGGGGAAAGCACAGGTGCAAACGTTGAACGGTAACCTTTCGCTCACCATTCCTGCCGGTACTCAGCCAGAACAGATGATACGTTTGTCGGGGCGGGGGATGCCGAAATTAGGCAATCTCACTGAAAAAGGAGATTTATATGTGCGCGTAAAAGTGCAGATTCCGAAGGATTTAAGCAAAAAGCAAAAGAAGTTGCTCGAGGAAGCCTCGGGAAAGAAATAGATGGATGAACTCGTCCAAAGGAGCAAGGTAGTTTCGAGATTTTACAAAAATTCTTTAAAAAACTGCCGAAAATTTAAAATTTTTGGAGAAAAAAATGAAAAAAATATTGGTAATTTTAACCCTGTTGGTTTTACTGGTTATTTCTTGTCAGGCGACCGGTTTTTTAGAAACACCGGCTGAACCCGTCCCTACGGCGCAAGCAAATATACATTCTCAACCTGAAACAGTTAATATATCGGATACCGTTTCGGGAAATTTGTCAGAACTCTATGAATCCGCTTTGCCCGGTGTTGTTTCTATTCGCGTTTTTTCTGACAATGGAAGCGGTGTTGGCTCCGGATTTGTTTTTGATGAGCAAGGTCATATTATTACAAATTATCATGTTGTTGAAAGTGCCACTGAGGTAGAAGTGGACTTTTCTTCGGGCTATAAAACTTACGGAACTGTAATTGGTACGGATTTAGATTCAGATTTGGCTGTTATAAAGGTAGATGTGTCTGCCGATGAACTGCATCCCTTACCCATTGGCGATTCTGATTTGCTCCATGTTGGGCAGGTTGTGATTGCAATTGGTAATCCCTTTGGCTTAAGCGGTTCAATGACTACGGGTATCGTCTCTGCACTTGGGCGAACTTTGTCTTCGATGAACAACGCCCCCGGGGGCGGTTTTTTCACAGCGGGTGACATCATCCAAACCGATGCGGCGATTAATCCCGGCAATTCGGGCGGTCCGCTCTTTAATGCAAATGGAGAGGTGATTGGCATCAATCGCGCCATTCGCACGACAAATTATTCAGAGGGTGGAGAGCCCGTTAATTCCGGAATAGGATTTGCTATTGCAATCAATATCGTTCGGCGCGTTGTGCCTAGTTTAATTGCAAACGGGTATTATGATT
The DNA here is from genome assembly GCA_964515535.1 of uncultured Anaerolineaceae bacterium. GTDB lineage: Bacteria > Chloroflexota > Anaerolineae > Anaerolineales > Villigracilaceae > Desulfolinea. The sequence goes on along the minus strand of CAZERH010000066.1, from coordinate 6,741 downwards.
ATCCCTATATGGGCATTACTTCTATCAGCGATCTTAGTTTGCATAGCATTGACGCTCTTAATCTTCCCCAGCAGACGGGGGCGTATGTAACCGGTGTCTCTCCCAACAGCCCCGCAGAAAAAGCAGGCATAAAGGGTGCAAGCGATAATGAAGAAGGTATCCCCATGGGGGGAGATTTAATCATTGGGATTGATGGCATTGCAGTTAATCAATTTGATGATTTACTGAAATATCTTATCAACAATACATCGCCCGGAGACTCGGTTACTCTACTCATTCTTCGAGATGGAGAAGAGCTTGAGCTTGAAATGATTTTAGGAAAGAGACCGTAGAGGCTATATTTGGTATTCAGTGTTCAGTGTGAACAAGTGAAAGGAGTGATAAGCACCTAATTGCGTATTTTCGTCAAACCCGATACTTAAATAAGGAGTGATTATGTTAAGCGACAAGGCTATAAACGAATTGTTGGATTATAAAAGCGATAATCCTATTCTCAGTATTTATCTGAACCTTGTAGAAAAAACCCCGGATGCCTACAAACTGACCTTACGCTCCATGCTTAAAGGGATTAACATGCCCGATGACGAAGAGGCTGTTACCCGTTATATTGAACACGAATTTTCAAGAGAAGGGCGTAGCATTGCCATCTTCTCTTGTGCCGCAGACGGCTATTTTCGCGCATACCCGCTTTCGGTTCCCGTGCATAGCCGAATCCATATCGGAAGCAACCCCTTTGTACGTCCGCTCGTAAATATCCTCGATGCCTACGGAGCTTACGGTGTTGCGCTGGTCGACAAACAAGGTGCACGCTTCTTCTATTTTCACATGGGCGAATTGATTGAGCAAGAAGGCGTACTCGGCGAAGAAGTTCACAAAGTCCGCGGCGTTGACAGCAGTCAAAATATGGTCAGGCGCAACCTTAAAGAATCGGCTGAATTTGCAATGGATTTCTTTGGTGAAAAAAAGGTGCGGCGCATTTTGATTGGCGGAACAGACGAAAATGTGGCGCAATTCCAAAGCAATTTGCATAAAACCTGGCAGAGTCTTGTGGTTGGCACCCTTTCTTTGGGGATGACGGCGAATCAGCAGGAAATTTTGGCAGAGGCGATTAAAGTCGGCTCAAAAGCAGAAGAAAAACGGGAAGCGGGACTCGTTCGGCAAATGAACACCGCCGCATCGAAACACAGCGAGGGCGTGGTGGGCTTGCGCGATACCCTCCGCGCGGCTCAAGAGGGGCGCGTGCAAACCCTGCTCGTAGATGAAAAATTTCATGCTTCGGGGTATCGGTGCAATGGCTGTGAACACCTCACTGCCGAAAAACTCGAAACCTGTCCCTTCTGTGGTGAAGGATTCAGCGAAATCCCCGACGCGGCAGAAATGGCGGTTCGCCGCGTGATGCGATCCGGTGGCGTTGTAGAAATTGTGCGCGATAATGCTGAAATGGCAGAAGTCGGTATTGGCGGATTGTTAAGATATTAGTTAATTATCGTAATTGCTCAAAATAAAAAACGGGTTGCATAAGCAACCCGTTTTTTGTTTTTTGGTGGCTGGTTGACTGACAAATCTTAAAAATCTCACCACAGAGAATCTTTGAAAACAGGAGAAAAAACTCTGTGGTCTCTGTGAACTTCGCGTAGCATCCCACATGTATTTGTGGGGCTGTGGTAAAAAATGTCCTGAAATTAGTTTTGTCAGTCAATCAGGTAAATACGTAATGTTTTTACGCAATACGCAAAGTAGGGGCGGACGGGCTGTCCGCCCCTACTTGTAAAATTCATCACATCTTCATTTTGAGCAACTACGATTCTTACCTTTGACAACGCCGAAGAGCAACGTGTTTTCGTAAATGCAATGCAGTTCTACCACCTTCATTTTATACGAAGTTTTTCTTTCACCACTCAGCCCCCGCGACTCTTACGCGCTCAATGACTAAAATTCCTGTCATCGTTAAGAGCAGAAGAATAGTTGCCATCGCCATTGCCTGACCGTAATTCATGCCGCCGGGTTGGGAGAGAAAGCGGTAGATGGCGGTGGGGATGGTGGGGTATTCGGGACGCGCCAGAAGGGAGGTCGCACCGAATTCGCCAAGTGAGACGGTGAAGGCGAAGGTTGCCGCAGAGAGAATGGCGCGGGTGATGATGGGAAAATCAATTTTGCGCCAAACTTCTAGCGGGGATGCCCCCAACATTGCCGCGGCTTCTCTGTATTTTTGAGGGATATTTGCCAGCGCAGGTTGGAGGGCGCGAATGACAAAGGGGAGCGCAATGGTTGTATGGGCAATGGGGACAAGAATGGGAGAGGCAATCCAGTTGAGGGGCGGTTTGCTAAAGGAGATGATGAATCCTAATCCTAGCGTCACGGCGGAGGAGCCGAGGGGAAGCATGAGAAGAGGGTCGAGGAGATAATCGAGACGAGTCGGTTTGGCGAGAGAGGTGGCGACCGGAAATCCCAGCAGGAGGGAGAGGGCTACCGTAATCGTTGCGTATTGGAGGGAGTTTTTCGCGGCGGTAATCGGTGGGATGTAGAATCGTGAGCCGCGGCTGTTGACGAATAACTCGCGATAATAATCGGCACTCAAGTTGAGGCTACGCGCGCCGCGGTCTCCCTCTATCTGCGTTACAGAACGGATGGGGAGTGCGAGCATGGGAAGGAGAAATAATCCGATTAAAAAAATCACAAAAAAAACAAGAAAAAGTTTTTCAGATTTACTTTTGGCGCGACGAGCGGGTGTTTTTGCACTCTTTCGATGAGATGTGCGGGTGAGGAGTTTGCTATATAAAATCGAGAATGTGAGGGTGCAGAAAAGTTGAATGATGGAGAGGAGCGATGCTACGGGGAGGTTGAGGTAGTGGAGGGTTTGGAGGTAGATTTCGACTTCGAGGGTGGAGAATTTTGCGCCGCCGAGCAGGAGAATTACGCCGAAGCTGGTGAAGTCGAAGAGAAAAACGAGCAAGGATGCGGACAAAATAGCAGGGCGCAAAAGCGGAAAAGTGACGCGCCAAAAAGCGTGCCAACGATTTGCGCCCAAGAGGCGCGCCGCGTTATTGAGACGCGGGTCAAGTTGTGAGATGGCATTCCCAACAATGCGGATGACGATACTTGTATTATAGAAAACATGCGCGAGAAGAATGGCTTCGAGGCTGTAGAGAATGTTAATGGGCGGGGTTTCGCGATTGAAAAGGCTCATTAATGTGATATTTATCCAACCGTGAGACCCCAAAAGGGCGTTGAATCCCGCCGCGACGACTACCGTTGGGAGCATAAAGGGGAGGGCGGTGAGGGCGCGCAACAGCGATTTGCCGCGAAAATTGTAGCGTGCAAAGAGATATGCGGCGGGAAGTCCTACGATGAGCGTTAAAATCATCGAGAGTGTGGCTTGGTAGAGGGTGAAGCCGAGACTGTCGAATGCGATTTCTAAAGAAGCGGGTGCGAGGAAGGCAGGCGAAGTCACACCCAACGCGAGGATTTTTACGAGAGGGTAGAAGAAGAAAAGAGAGAGAAAAAGGAGGGCGGGAAGCCAGAACTTGAGTTTCAAAGTTTGAAGTAAAATGTTTTATGTGTAGGGGCAGACGGCCGTCTGCCCCTACTTGATTACTTTAAGACCGTCTCCGTCCAATCTCGAATCCATTGCTCGCGATTTTGGGCGATGAGTGCGAAATCTAATATGGCAGGATTTTTCGGCATCTCGGCATATTGCAGAAATTCGGCGGGCAAATTTGCAGAGGGCAAAATGGGATAAACGAACATTTGCATCGGTAAATCTTCTTGGAATTCGGCGGAGAGCATAAAATCGACAAAGGATTCGGCTAAATCACGATTTTTAGTGCCTGCCAAGATGCCCACAAATTCGATTTGTCTAAAGCACATACCATCGCCTAAAAGAGAGGCGGTTGGGGAATCTTTCAATTCCGTTTCGGCAAAAATGACCTCCGCCGCGGGGCTAGAGCCATAAGAGACAACCAATGGTTGCGCTCCCTGCCCGACTGAGGCGGAAAAATGCGAATAATACGCGGTCTCCCAGCCATCGGCAACGACTACGCCGTTTTCACGTAACCCCTGCCAATAATCAAGATAGCCATTCTCGCCAAAATGGGCGATGGTTGCCATTAAAAAGGCTAATCCCGGTGAAGAAGTGGCAGGATTTTCGACCACCAGCAAACCGGCATATTCTGATTTAAGCAAATCTTCAAAAGTGGAGGGTACGGCTAACTCATTTTCCAGAAAATAAGCTTTTTCATAATTAATGCAAACATCCCCAAAATCTACGGGGAGGGCGCGGTTGCTTTTATCTAATTGAGCTTCGGGGGGAATATCTGCTAAGGCGGGCGCGTCATAAGGCTCAAAAATTTCCGCATCTAGGGCGCGGGAGAGAAAGGTATTGTCTACGCCAAAAAACAGATCGGCGAGGGGCGCGTCTTTGGTCAAAATCGCCTTATTCAGCGCAGAACCGGCATCCCCGCTGGCGAGAAAAACTACTTTTACATCGTGCGCTTTTTCAAATGCGACCACCACTTCTTCGCTGATGGCAAAAGAATCGTGCGTCATTACGGTTAGGTTTTTTTTTTCGGCGGGTTTTGGCGCACATGCGGTGAGAGCAAGTGTGATGATGAAAAAAATCAGTTTTCGGTACATTTTTACTCCTGTTTTACAAATCGGTCAGATTTCGTCTGTGGACAATCAATAAAAGTCCACTTTTAATCTGAATATGGACTAACGCGGCAACTGCTTCGTTGCTGATGCCGCGCGTTTTGTGAGGATAAAGTGTTTCGTCGGATAATTGCCAGCGCAATCCTTCCGTGCGGATTCCGGTGACGGGATTCCCCCAAGGGATGAGCGAGATAATCTCGCCGATACGCGCCTGGATTTCAACTTGCTTGCGGATAAAAAACACCTCTTCGACCCCATCATCTATCCGCAAATTGATCCCGACATAGGATTCATCTGTCAGCAGAGATAAATTCCCCAGCGTTTGGTCGAGTCTCCCGCCCAACGCGCCGATGAGAAGAATCTCTTCGTAGCCCGCGTTGATTGCGTAATCCAATGCCAATTCCAAATCGGTCTCGTCTTTGTCGACGGGATATTGGATAATCTCCACGTCCTCTCGCTCAAGGACGAGACGATTAGCGGTATCCAGCGAATCGAGATCGCCGATGACGACAGAGGGAAGCAAGCCCAAATCAAGCGCGTGTCGAGTCCCACCGTCTACAGCAAGGATGAAGTCATCGGGGGCAATCAGCTCTTTTGCGGCAGGCGGATTAGGTAAATCTCCATTAATAAAAATGATGGCGCGTTTTGGCATATTAGACATTGTAGACACCGAGTGTGAGACTACAAAAGTCTTTAAGACTTTTGTAGTCTGTCTGAAAAAGAAAAAAACATCCTGCCAATGGAGGATGTTTGATGAAACACAAAATCCCTCCGCTGGCATTATCCAGTTCAGGTTATGCGGGTCGAGCATTGCGCTCCTCTCAGCCAATTCAGGCTCCCCGTTCAAATGTAGTGGTATTTAACCGCGCTTGGATGTTCTTGTCAAATCGGTCAAAACAAATTCTCTATTTTGCAACGAAATTGCAGTTATTGTTGAGTAAAATCACGGGTATACTAAAAAAATGAAAACTACATCTCCTCTCGATAGAATTGCGTTACTACGGCTCGCATTTAAAGGCTTGGATGAAGACGAGTTGCAAGAGATGGCGGCTTTATCTCGATTTTGCACCTATCCGCCAGATCAGGTTTTATGCCAAGAAGGGGAATATGGAGGCGTTTTTTATATTGTAGCGGATGGGAATGTGGTCGTTTCTCAGAAAATGAGTGAGGGTGAGGGCGAGCGGATTTTACGCGTTGGGGGCAAAGGCGACATAATTGGCGAGATGGCATTAATTCAAAACGCGCCGCGCTCCGCAACTGTGCGCACCACAAGCGACTGCACCATGCTGGAGATGGGGAAAGAAGATTTCGAGATAATTCTTCGGCGAAGTCCTCGCGTGGCGATGGGGATTATCCGCATTACGCTGGATAGAATCCGTGCCAATGATCAAATGGCAATTGCAGATTTGCAGAAAACAAACAAAGTTTTGCGACAATTGGATCGGAACAAACTTGAATTTATTCAGGTTGCCGCTCATGAACTTCGGACCCCGCTGACAGTTTTAAAAGGCTATGTCGATATGCTCCATTCCTTCCCTGAGATTAAAGAAAATGACGCGCTGAGCGGTATGGTGACAGGGATAGCCACAGGGGCGAATCGAATGCACGAGGTTGTCAATATGATGTTGGATGTGACGCGTATTGACCAAGATACGGTAGACCTTGCCTCTGTTCCCGTATTGATAAAATTGCTCGTTTTTGATATTCTTCTCGCCCTTGAAAAAGACCTTGAGAAACGTAAAATCAAATTCACCACTAATCATATTCAAGATCTGCCGATTATTTATGCAGACCCCAGTATGCTCGAAAAGGCTTTATATCATCTGATTGTCAACGCGATTAAATACACGCCGGATGGCGGCAAAGTAACACTTTCAACTCGGAAACTTATGTTGGAGAACGAGATTCCCGGCATCGAAATCTCAATCAAGGACACAGGTGTCGGGCTAGATGCCGAGCATCACGAATTGATTTTTGAAAAATTTTATCAAGTCGGTAGCGTAGATATCCACTCATCGGGGAAAACAACCTTCAAGGGTGGCGGGGCAGGGTTGGGATTAGCCATTGTGCAAGGTGTGGCACAGGCTCATGGCG
>CAZERH010000065.1:1210-8985 GCA_964515535.1 uncultured Anaerolineaceae bacterium | reverse complement strand
CCTTGCAACGGAAATATAAGAATCGCTCCCCAGCCCCATTCAATTCGCTTATTGACCCACTTTCTCTTTTCTCTTACAATCCAATTATGCAGACAAATTGTTATTCTTCCTACGGAGGTTTTTATCGTCCGGATCACGATCCACCCTTTCTCTTCAATCTTTTTTAAACCCTGTCTATTATTATTTATCCGACCTTGAAGGAGAAAAAATGCCAAAAAAACTCAAATCCCATCGTGCACCAATCTACGCCGACATTCCCAATGAAAAATGGAATAACTGGAGATGGCAACTCAGCCACCGCTTAAACACGCTCGAAGAAATTGAGAAAATTCTTAATCTGACAGATAGCGAGCGAGAAGCACTCGCGACCCAAGGCTTGTTTCGCGTTGATATAACCCCTTATTTCATCTCGCTCATCGACCCGGACGACCCAAACGACCCCATCCGCAAACAAGTGATTCCCACCGCAACCGAGATGGTACCTTTCACTGCAATGATGGAAGATTCTCTCGCCGAAGATAAACATTCGCCCGTCCCCGGTTTGGTGCATCGCTACCCGGATCGCGCCCTGATGCTCGTCACCACCCAATGCGCAACCTACTGCCGCTATTGCACGCGCTCGCGCATTGTTGGAGACCCCTCAGCAACTTTCTCACGCGATGAATTCGAAATGCAAATCGAATATCTCAAAAAAACGCCCCAAATTCGCGATGTCCTAATTTCCGGCGGCGATCCTCTGGTGCTTGCCCCGAAAATTCTTGAAAGAATACTGAAAGCATTAAGAGAAATTCCTCATATCGAAATTATCCGTATCGGTTCACGCGTTCCCGTTTTTATGCCTATGCGAATTACGTCTGAATTGACGGAAATGCTAGAAAAATATCATCCGCTTTGGCTAAATATCCATGTAAACCATCCCAACGAAATCACCGCAGAACTAGACGAAGCCACCGACAAACTCGCGAAAGCCGGCATCCCCTTGGGCAATCAATCTGTTCTCATGGCTGGCATAAACGATTGTGTTCACATTCAACGAGATTTAGTCCAAAAATTGACTCGTATTAAAGTAAGACCCTACTATCTATATCAATGCGATCTCGTTGAAGGCGCAGGACACTTCCGCACCCCCGTAGCAAAAGGCATAGAAATTATAGAAGGATTGCGCGGGCATACCTCCGGTTATGCTGTTCCACAATTTATTATAGATGCCCCCGGTGGCGGTGGCAAAATCCCGCTTCAACCCAATTATCTGCTTAGCTATTCAGACCATAAAGTTATTTTACGCAATTACGAAGGATATGTCACGACCTACGAAGAACCACTAGAATATCAGTCGCACGATGCTAAAACCTGCACTTATTGCCAAAACAAACGCCCTGAACACGGGCAAACAGGCATTACAGGGTTACTAGACGGCGACAAAATGTTTATCAAACCAGAAGGATTTGACCTGCTCCATGAGCGAAGCGGCATTCAACATCGTCTCAGAGACAGTGCAAAATGGCAACCGCTCGGCATTGGCAACGGAGAAACCAAGGACAACATGTAGGTCTTCTTCACAATACAGGAAACTAAAAAAGATGAAAAAATATCGCCCCCTTTATATTTTTCTAATCCTCTTCTTTGTTCTCTCTAGCTGTACCCCCGCACCTGCCCCCACATTACTCCCCATCGAAACGGTTTTCGCCGCAACACATGGCGCAATCATGTCACAAACAGCCGCCGCAAAACCCCTAGAAACCGATACGCCCCAACCAACCGAGACCCGCGCCCCCACATTAACACCCGTTCCATCCGCAACAAATGTGGTGCTTGTCCCGACAATCACGCCAACCCCCACCGCTATTCCCAGCCCCACCAACATAACCAGTGGTTCGGGAAATGTTTTATACGCCTGCGAACTCGTTCAACTCAATCCGGGCGACACTTATGTTGTAAAACCAAATGAAAGTTTCCATTGGGTTTGGCGCGTTAGGAATATAGGCACAAAAAAATGGTTTCCGGATACCATGTTTCTAAAATATGCCCGAGGTGCTGAGTATTACATCAAAAAAAAAGCCCCTCTTGGAGACCCCACCGATGTTGGCGAAGTAGGTATATTTAGAATCAAAATGCAAGCCCCCAAAGAACCGGGAACCTACACAACAACCTTCTCGCTAAACAAAGGTATTCACTATTTTTGTTATTTCAAACTAAAAATTATTGTAAAAAAATGAAGCTAATATCGCTTTACGCTTCTAAAGACTATCAATGGCAATAATCGATAAGAAAAACAAAATCTGAAAAACCATCATCCCCGCTAAAATATAGACCGCAATCATCCAGCCCGGTGATTTAGCCCTCAGATTAATAGCATCTCCCTCTGCCAACTGGCGGAGGGATTTTGCTATCTGCCGTGGATTTTCTACCCGAAACCAGTTATCCGATTCGCTCGCGACGATAAGCTTGCTCCCGTTAAAATCGCGGAGCCAGCCTTTTAGCATCTCCGGAGGGGCAAAGGCGATGGATTTGGGCAAAATCACCGCATCTGCATCGGGAATGGGTTCGGCAGGATTTTGCAGGATTAAGTTTATCGCCACATCCTCTGCGTCCATAAGGAAAGCAAGTTGATTTAAGAGCGTCTCGCTATCTGCATCAAAAATAAGTACGGTCAATTGCTTCGCTTCTTCGTTGAGGGTTTCACGACGAATCAATCCATCCCGTTTTAACGAGTGCCAATGATAGGCAAGCAACCCACCGAAGAGAATCAGCATTTGGAGCGCGTTGAGGAGGTCGTCTTTAAAGTCGCCGGGCATTCCACCAAGTGCAGATTCGAGAAGGAGGGAAATAAGTTGCACCGCGGCAATCATCCCGCCGACTACGCCTGCAAATATCGCCAAATACAGATAAATTTTGCGAATAACCGAACGCCGAGCGCGGTCGCCTGCCTCATCGAGAGCGAGGGATTCGGCTTGCATAGGTCGCCAAGTTTTGAGCCAAAGCGGGAAAGCAACGATAAGCGTTGCGAGAGAATTAGCAAGATGCACATCCAGATTGCCGCCCCAGATATTTGTGCCGAAGGTGGTGTCTACAACAAAGTAGAGGAGCATGGAAACACCGATAAAGGAGGCAACCAAGCCGATGAGAGAAAGAATATAATAATAAAAACGATTGAGCGCGGCGCGGCGGGGTGCACTGGGAAGGGTGTTGAGATTTTCTTTAAGCCAATACCCGTAATACGCCCAAACTGCACCTAATGGAATGGCTACAGCGAAGGCTTCATCTGTCGCGCCAATAAAATCTTGAAAATTGAACGTGTTTTCAAGAAACATTTGAAGAAATTCATTGATGATTATGCCCGTAGCTGAGAGAACAACAATCACGCCCGAAAGAGAGAGAAAATAGAGCACGCCCAGACGAAGCAGGGAGGCTCTTTCGGCAGAATCGCGGAGGGAATCTTGCACCGATTTCCATGCCCACACCCAAAGAGGGACTCCAACGAGGGTAAGGGATAGTCCATTTGCGAATAAATAATTGTCGTTTGCGAACGAAAAAATATAGCGCAAAATTTGGTTTACGCCAATTACCGCCATAATGAGAGCGTAGAAAACCCAAACATAACGATAGACGCGACGAGTAAGGGTAAGCACAGCTTTATTTGAAATTTCTAGCCAATCTTCCTTTAGAATACTCAAAAAATACGCCGCTATAAAACCGTTCATTAGCACAGCTACTAAGTTATCGCTCAAACTTTGGGAACCGCCAATGAGTGCGCGCGAGGTGGGGATATTGAAAATATCGAGTAAAAAGCGATTGATGAAGGCTAATCCGTTTTGGGTGAGAGGGACGAGCAATCCCAGCAGTATTGCATAAAGAAAAAAAGTGCGCACAGGAGATTCGCGTTCTTCTTCATCATTTTTTGCACTACGTTGCGCTGTCCACCAGTGAATGCCAAAAACCGGTACACCAACCAAAATAAGGGCAAGAGCTTGCGCAAGTTGTTGCACACCCCCGCCAACCGAATCCGAAAAAACAGAACGTAGCAAACCTATCATGCCCCATAAAACGATTTCCATACTAATAAAAGCAACCGCATAGAAATAAATACGCCTAATTGTTTTCATTATTTAGCTCCAAATGTGTTTATCCTATTATTCTGCTTCATACCACGCCCAATCCCAATAAGCATAAGGCATTTGGATGAGTTTCCACTCCCCATCTTGCTTGAGCAAACGCGCAGTTTCCGAATAATCATATCGGGCAAAAAAGAAACCGCCCGAATTCTCCATAATGGTCATTTCTACATAAGCAGAATCCGCCGAAATGACCGATTTTCCAATTTTATAGCTCGCTTCTCTGTCGTAAAACAAGAAAAAAGTCTCAAAATCATCATAATCGGGTTTATTCTCTTTTTTAGCCAAGTAACCGTAAGCCCGCACATATTCATTTTTCTCAATTGCCAAAATATAATTATGCACAATATGCGCGGGAGCATCTTCGGAGAGATAAACCGCGTTATCCTGTCTTAAGAAAAACACAGCAAGAGACGCTACCACCAAGAGCGCAATTACAACTAAAATCACTGTTAAAAAACGATCGCCTTTCATCAAATCAACTCCTATTTATACGTTCCCCCGGTCTCAGTAAAATTACAAGAAAAGGACCCAAAACGGGGAAAAGCAATGCTAAAAGCCCCCAGAGTGAGTAGACCCCAAAGCTCAGATTCCGATTTCGCAAATAGAAAATAGCCAAAAGAAAACTAACCAGCATATAAGAGAATAAAATTACGCGCAAAGTTTCAACATTCATAGCCCCATTGTATAAGGTCTTGAGGCAAAAATCAAGAAAGAATGTTCTAAAAAAAACAAAGAGTTAATTCGGCGAAAAAGGTCATATTCATAAGTGATGTCCTACACTACGACAATTTAGGGGATTATAGTAATATTGATAGATATTATCGTTATTAGGAGAGAATACAATGCAAATCACAAAACAAGCCGATTACGCTGTGCGTGCCGTTTTATATCTCGCTCGCTTGGGCGTTGGCAACCGCTCTGCAACCAGCAAAATAGCAAAAGACCAGCATATCCCCCCTTCTTTTTTGGCAAAAATCATTTCTCAACTATCTATTGCAGGGCTACTCTACACTTCACGCGGCGCGCACGGCGGCGTCTCTCTAGCAAAAAAAAGTGAAGAGATTACCCTCCTTGAAGTCGTTGAAGCCATTGATGGACCCATCATGCTCAACGAGTGCGCCCACTCAAACGGCATGTGTGCTTACGCAGATGATTGTCCCCTCGTCACCATTTGGCAAGATGCACAACATGATCTTGTAAATCGCTTGGGCAACGCGACATTTGACCAATTTGTCAACAAATAATTTTTCTGGGATGTGGGGCAGGTACGCGCGTGCATTTGGGCTTGCTCCCGTTAAACAAGCCCCCGCATAGCATTGACCTCTTTTCGGCAAAACGCAAAACTCCGAGCATAATCTTCGGAGTTTTCATTTTAAGCGCGTATAATAAAAAAGCTATTATAAGAACCCATTCTCTTAAAGGGAACGGATTCTTATGACCTATTTCTGATACCGTCTATCATCTTGGAGGCAATATGCTCACACTAAACAAAAAACCCATCTTCCCGCTCATCGCACTTTTTCTACTCATCTCAACGGCTTGCTCAACCTCCTCGATTCCATTTTTAGAAACGACGTCAGAAAAAGCTCCGGTTGAAGCAATAGACCCAGACGCGCTTGAAACAATGATCGCGGCATCTGTTGACGAAAAAATATCCCAAACCCTAGAGGCAATGCCCCCAACCTATACTTCAACACCCCTACCCACAGAGGCTCCCACTCTCTCGCCGACCGCGACCCAACCTCCCCCAAGCGCGACACCCACCCAAGTTAATCTCCCCAAAACAGGAAGTGCTTTGATAGAAAACGCAGATGGCTCGCTCACTTTTTTTGATTATAAAGCTGAATACTCTCTCAATCCCCCTACGGAATGGCTGGCACTTCGCCCTGATTCCCCTGAATATCGCGAGGCATGGATCACAGAAGCTTCTAATCCTGTGGTCATTAGTATCCTCAAAAACATGGAAAAAGTTGATTCCGAAATTCAACGCCTATATACCTTAGATCTCCAAAAAGAGCATTATAAAAACGGATTTATTACCTACGCCAATATCGCGTTAGATCATGAAAACGGACATAGCCTTGAAGAAAGTTTTGCCGACTACGTACTTAATCTCCCTAATATCTATTCCGGCGTACAGGTCATCTCTTCCGACATTACCGAAACATCTTCCGGAATTCGAGTCGGCATCGTTGTCGCAGAATGGCATCCGGAAGGATATAAAGATGATTTTAGAGCCTATGAAAAAACTGCGATTTTTGCGGTCAAAGACCGTATGCTATTTGTCATCTTTTCCACCACAGTAGATCTTAAAGATGAAACTTTCCCCCTTTTTGATGCGATGATAGATTCTTTTCAACCTTTACCGAAAGAGTGATTCTTCACTTTCAGGCAAAGATACAGAATAGAAAAAAAGGCGAGTTTAAAACTCGCCTTCTTCGTTGTTGATAATCTCTGTCGCCATCTTTTGCAAGACCTCCGCATCCCCTTCTTCGGTGTGGAGCGTCTGCCAGTATTGCTCTAGCAACTCCAGCGGCGTGAGATTGCTTATCGTTTGGTCTGCGGAGAGGCGAATCCGCACCTCCGATTGCGGACGTTTGACGAGATGAAACTCAAAAGCCTCAGCGGTATATTTTCGTAAGGCAGGCTCATCTATCAACGTATCCCACTCACGGGGATATTCGATGACGAGACGCACGATGGCATCTTTCAAGTTTATTTGCGGGGGGAGTTTCGATTTCAAAAACTCTGTAATTCCGGTTTCTACGTCTAGCTTTGCGTAAGAATCTATAAATGGGCGGATTTCAGTCAATTCTTGCCAATCAACTTTTGTTTTTCCTTTTTCAACTTCGGCAATGACGAAGAATTTTTTATCTTTTACTTCGCCAAAATCAACCCGCTCAATGGAGCCGGAATAGATGACCGGCGGATGTGCATTTTCGTTCAAGTTTTGTGGCTTGTGGATATGCCCCAAGGCGACATAATCGAGTCTTTTATCCTTGACTAATGAACCGGACAAGACTAAATCGTTGCCGAGCATCACCATCCGCTCTGCGCCATATTTTGCACCTTGTACGGAAGCGTGGGCGGTCAAAATTACGGGGAGATTTTTATCTACTTCTTCAAATGAGTCTTCTACAAATTCGGTCAATAACTCTTCAAGTTTTTCGTAGACTTTTCCGCCATCCTCTGCGCTCATCTGCGAATAAGCCAGCATCCCCGATTTTGAAACCCACGGGAGGGCAATAATTTGCACAGGCAGACCTAGCTCTTTGGATGAGATGAATTGAGGTTTATCCAAAACACGAATATATGGGATTTCAAGCGTTTTGAATTCTTGCAACGCATGGGCGCGACCCGTAGCGGGAGAAAGATCGTGATTGCCCACAAGAAGCATTGTCGGAATTTTGGCTTGGGATAGGCGCAAAATTCTGCGCTCCCATTCGCGTTGATAGGTGGGAGCAGGCGAGCGGTCTTTGTAGGTATCCCCGGCGAAGATGACCAAATCTACGTTTTCTTCAATCGCTGTGTCTACGATGGTATCGAGGGATTTAAGAAAATCCAAGACGCGGAGGGGGAGTCCCGTTTCGGGGTCGTGACGACCGTAGTTCGCCATATCTATATGGGCATCTGCAAAGTGGAGTATTTTCATAGTTAGTC
>CAZERH010000065.1:0-1110 GCA_964515535.1 uncultured Anaerolineaceae bacterium | reverse complement strand
TTTTTTAACGGAGGCAAGCTCAAATCACGCGCGGTGCGGTTTTATATCCGATTAATTCGCGCCCCAAACTTCGAGATAATAAAGTCCCGGCGAAAAATTAGGATTGAGGCGAACGGTCTCACGCATATCGGCAAAGGCGGCATCGTAATTGCCGAGTGCATATTCTGCGAGGGCGCGCCAATAGAGGCTTTCTTCGAGGGTCGGCTCACTGATGGTTTCGTTGAGAGTGTTGTTGGCGAGGTTGATCACATCTTGATAGCGTCCGCTGTGATAATAGGCAAAATAGGGTCCCGTTTGATACCAAACGATGCGATAGGGGCGTTGGGTATCATCTTGCCCAAGCTCAGCGTAGAGGGCAAAGGCACGGTCATACGCGACCGCGGCTTCTTCGTAACGCTGTAAGGCAACAAGGCTTGTACCTTGATTATAAATCGCGAAAAATTGATCGTTGCCTTCAAATTTTTGCTCTTCTTCTACGGCAATTTCGAGGGCGTGTTGTCTTGCCCAAACTTCGTTTCGCCAAGTGCCAAGCAGTTCTTGCACATCTTGCTCTCGTTCTGTGGGATATACGACTATAAAAATATAATTGAAAGAACGCCAGCCTTCTTCAAAGAGATCGTATGTAATTGAAAAATCAGGTCCATCGTTATAGGTATCTTGGACAATAAAAGAGGCTTCCGCATCATCGTAACCGGTGACGTATTGATAATGCCCCAACCATGCCACTTTACCGGTGTAGTCGGCTTCGTAATATCCTTTTTCGACCATGACGGGAAGCCCCGCCGCGATAAACTTCTTGAGCAGATTTGCATCTCCACCGAGACGGGATAGCGCGTGGAATTCGGTTTGCTCATTGACAAAATCAACCATCTCGTAAGGCATGACGTTTTTATCCGTTTTTCCGGCTTGGATAAAATCCTTTACTTCCGCGACCCCTGGCTTGATTGCTTTGGCGACATCGTCTCGGTTCCCTTCCCAGCCCCAAAAGTTGAGTGCCATCGTTAGGTTGGCGGGACCGCAATAATTCCAGCGATTATGTTGATCAACGTAGACAACACCCTCTAAAACCACTTCTTCCGGTAACGCGGTCGGGACAATGGTTGGGGTGAG
>CAZERH010000064.1:5326-9026 GCA_964515535.1 uncultured Anaerolineaceae bacterium | reverse complement strand
CACCAAATCAATAATCAGGTGCATATCGCGTTTGTGAGCTTCATCGAGGAGATGCTTAAAATCGTCCATCGTGCCGTATTCGTAATTGACGGCGTAATAATTAACCACATCGTAGCCGTGATAGGAGGGCGAGGGGTGGATGGGCATTAGCCAAATCGCGTTCACGCCCAAATCTTCGAGGTAGTCGAGCTTTTCGGTGATGCCGTTGAAATCGCCAATTCCGTCATTATCCGAATCGTAGAAGCTACGCACGAAAATTTCGTAGAAGATGGCTGAATTCCACCAGTCATTTGTGGAGATCGGTTCAATGGTGGGGACAGGCGATGTTGATATAACGGGAGCAGGTTCAGGTAGCGTAGAGATGCATGCGCTGAGGAGGGCAATTAAGATGAAGATGATGAGATGTTTTTTCATGGCAAGCAGGTTGATAGTTCCAAGAAAAAAGGCGGTCATTTGACCGCCTTTTTTCGTTTATCCTTTTACCCCGCCAGTGGTAAGACCACCGACAATTTGTTTTTGGAGGGCGATGAAGATGACTGCTACAGGTAGCGCAACAATAACCGCCATTGCCGCAAAACGATTCCAGGGGATGCTACTGGCATATTGACCGGTCATATTATAGAGGGTCATGGCGAGGGTGTAATCTTCGGGTTGGGTGAGGAAAAGCCATGAAATGGCAAATTCTTGCCAGTGACCGATAAAGCCGATGAAAAAGGTAACGGCGAGTTGCGGCACAGCCAGAGGAAGCATGATACGAAAGAAAATTTGATTTGCGTCTGCGCCATCTATGGCGGCGGCTTCTTCGAGAGCTTCGGGAATGGTGTCTATATACCCTTTGAGATTCCAAACCGCAAAGGGGAGCGCACCCGCTACCATAGAAATGCCTACACCGTAAAGAGAGTCTCTTAAGTTAAAGACCATTTTGCCCGCGCCGACAGCGCAGGTTGCGAAGGGAGCAAGTGCCATTACGCCGTTGCCACAATCTGCGAGGCGAACGCTATTTAGGAGCAGGTAGAGAGGGGTGGCTAAACCAATGACGGGCATGAGGAGAGGAATAAAAACCATCACCATAAGTGTTTGGCGCATTGGAAATTTGAAGCGAGAAAATGCGTAGGCGGCAGAAACAGCAACAAAAACTGCAATTAAACCAACAATGCTAGAGAGAAGCACACTATTTCGCAAAAGTTCAAGGAAGCTAACCGGATTTGCGGTAGGGTGATCTAAAACTTGCTGATAGGCTACAAAGGAAATCTCTTTGGGGAAAAGTTGCAAGCTGGAGGGGCGTGTGGTTTGAGAACTGAGCGACATGGTGATGATATACATAATGGGAAACATCACGGTTGCACCAATAGCGAGAGTTAGCAATTGAAGAAGCAACTGTTGCCAAAGAGGCAAGTCACGTCCACTTGTTTCTTTGGAGGTGTTTATGTTGAGAAAGCGAATAATGAAATTTTGTTTCTTGGGGGAGGTGTTTGAAGTAGTCATATTAAGCCTCCGTATAAGATTCAGTTGCACGCGTGATGCGGTTTGTAATCAGGAAAACAAAGAGTGAAACAAAGAAGACTATTACAGCAAAGGCGGCGGCAACACCAAAAAGATTCAGGTTACGCACAAGGTCGTAGGCAAAGGTAACGAGAATTTCGGTTGAACGTGCAGGTCCCCCCCCTGTAAAGAAGTAGACAAAAGCAAATAGATTAAACGAAAGCGTAAACCCATAAACCGAGGCAGGAATCATTGCTGTTTTCAAGAGCGGCACGGTGATATTCCAAAATTTTTGGGCTCCGGATGCACCGTCAATGGATGCGGCTTCGTAGAGATCTTTAGGAATACTTTGAAGCGCACCGGTTGCCACAAGAGTCATAAAGGGCCACCCAAGCCAAAAATTGGCTATCATCATCGCATAATAAGCAAGAGGTAAAGGTGAGTTGGGCAAAAGCCATTTTATGGGTGGCGCAAAGCTTTCTAACCAGCGAATGCGAACAGGGTCGGTTGAACCTAAAAGTTCCATAAATGCGGTTAAGAATTGGTTCATCGCCCCATATTGTTCGTGAAAGATATTACGCCAAACAGTAGCGACAACGATGGGGGGAATAACAACAGGGAGAATATAAACAGCGCGATAAATGCGTTTCCCCCACAACCCTGGTGTATTGAGCAAGACAGCAATCAAAATTCCGGCAGGAACATGGAGAGCAACATTTGAGAGTGCCCACCAAAAATTATAAGTAAGGACGCGAAAAAATTCGAAATTTTGAACGGGAAGGGCATTTGTAAAAATATCAACATAGTTTTTAAAGCTAACCTGATTAAGGTTAGGCGATTGCAAACCGTGCATGAGATCTTTTAGCCCAAAATCGGTGAAAGAAATAATAACCTGATAAACAAGAGGATAAAAAGTGATGAAAGCCATCACTAGAAATGCAGGAAACAGGTAGATATAAGGGAGCGTAAAGCGTCGAAAGGTCACCCAACGATGCGCTTTTTTGTCGGCTTCTGACATCATTAACAATCCTTCGTATACAGTAACAAAAACAAGTAATTGAAACCTGACAAGTTTTGCTCTTTAGAACTTAAGCAAAGACCTGCCAGGTTTTTTTCTAATTGACGAACAAAAAATTATTCGCTCTTGTTAGCATTAGCGGTAGCTTCTGCAACCCAATCCGCGGCGGGAACACCAGCTTCAAATACTTGGTCGGTACCACAGAAGTTGGACCAGTAAAGACCCAATTCGGGAACTTGCGGACGAACATAAGCACTGCTAAAACCATCAAGCAAACCTGCCATTAGGGGATCGGTAACTTCAACATTGGCTCGTGCAGGAACGTGACCGGCATCGTTCATCATCAAAGTTTGGGCTTCAAGGTTTGTCAAATAAAGAGCAACTTCAAGAGCCGCTTCTAAATCTTCGCTATTCGGATTTAAATAATAGCCATCAACACCGAGCAAAGGATTCGCTTTTCCACCGGGACCAGCGGGAAGCGGAGCAACAGCTAATTTGTCGCCCAGAGCGGCTTTATAGTCACCCATTGCCCAGTTACCGTTGGTGATCGCGGCAACAGTACCTTCGGTGAAAGGAGCCAAACCATCACCATCATTCTTAGGCCAACCGTTTTCTACAGAAATTTGATACAAACCATTCAAATAATCCATAGCATCAGCAACACCGTCTCCGGCAACAACCTCCCAGCTAGAATCGAAGATTTTACCGCCGAATGCGCCAAAGAAACCCCAGTGATGGTAACAACCAAAGCTCAAAGCAACAGGGATGCCGTCTTCCATCATCGCCTGAAGTTCTTCAGTCGTAGCGGGAGGTTCAGGCATCAAATCGGTGTTATACCAAAAAGCAACGGCTTTCAAAGATTCAGGAACACCATAAAGCACGCCATCAACACTCATACCTTCAACAGAAAGCGGAGCATAAGCATCCAATTTACCCTCGGCTAAATCGCTAATATCAGCAATTAAACCGGCGCGTGCATCATCACCCAAAGAATCATTGGGAGCAATGAACATATCGGGACCAGCACCAGAAGCAACATCTGTGCGATATTTGGTGTAAATATCATTGAAAGGAATTTGCAAAGCGGTAATTTTGTACTGGGGCAAATCTTCAGCGGCGTTCTCAAGAAGCACGGTCATCGCGGTCTCTTCGGCAGAACCGGTACCGTAAGCATGCCACAAAGTTACTTCAATCACCTCT
>CAZERH010000064.1:3640-5226 GCA_964515535.1 uncultured Anaerolineaceae bacterium | reverse complement strand
CTCTTCGGCAGAACCGGTACCGTAAGCATGCCACAAAGTTACTTCAATCACCTCTGCGGGGCTTTCAGCGGTAGGGGCGGCACCGCCACATGCGCTAAGCACAAAGGCGAAAACCAATAATAAACTAAATACTACGAACAGGGATTTCTTCATTACTTACTCCTTAAATAGGGTTGAATAGATTTTCAGCATTTTCTTTGCCAAATTTCACAAAAGGGAATTTTCTTCTAAGTGGACTTTGAGAAAAGCACCACCTCCTTTATATATGGATTATTGAGACACCGAACGTGATTTTGACTTGAGTGCCACGCCCTAACGTCTCTTGGGCGTGAACCGCTCTGCACCAAATCCGCTTATCTTTTTTTCTTACCTGTAGCAAGCGTATGCAAAGCAACGCTCAAAGCCTGCACAATTGCGCCGGTGCTTGACGAGCGTTTTCCTAATAAAGCCGCGCTAACACGAAGATTTGTTGTCGCCGCGGGCAAACTACGTTCTTTGATAGTTTTACGAATTGGCTCAAGAAACAAATCGCCAATTTGAGCCACACCACCACCAACTACAATCATATCGGGATTGAAGATATTTACCAAACCAGCCAGCGCAATACCGAGGTTTTTGCCAGCTTTTTCCATAATTTTTTGAGAAACCAAATCACCGCGTTGGGCAGACTTTCCAACACTTTTCGCAGAGATCTCATCTAAAGAAATAGCAGATAATCGCGTATACGTTTTCTGTTTTACCGCCTCACGAGCCTGACGCGCAATCGCATCCCCACCGGACAAAGCCTCGAGACAACCGCGATTGCCACAGGTACAAATGGGACCATCAGTGTCTATTGTCAGATGTCCAATCTCGCCCGCCGATCCGGTTGAACCGCGGTAGATTCGCCCGTCTATCAGCAAACCTGCTCCAATTCCGGTGCCAACTTTAATATAGGCTAAATCGTTTGCATCGCGTCCCGCGCCATAAGCCCATTCGCCCAGCGCACCCAACTCTGCATCGTTGTTAACAGAAACGGGCACACCCCATAAATCTTCCAGTGTCTTGCGGATGGGGAATTTATCCCAACCGGGCATAATCGGTGGTGCAATCACCATCCCCATATCGCTAGAAATAGGACCTGGAACGCCAAACCCAATTGCTTCAAGCTGTTTAAGTTCCAGCTTCGATTCTGAGAGCAATTCTCTTAACAACTCATCAGATTTTTCGATACAATTTAGCGGTTTTTCTGAAATATCAAAAGGGATTTCTTTTTCGTTAATGACCTGCGCACCAAAATTGGCTATGGCAATACACAAATGTTTTGCCCCCATATCTACACCGGCAATATAACCCGCCGTAGGCGTAATCTCAAGAAGTGTGCGCGGACGACCACTTGTCCCCGTTTTATTAGCAGATTCTCGAATTGTGCCACTTGCGATTAAATCATTTACAATCGTTGTAACCGCCGCTCTGCTCAACCCAAGCTGGTGTGCCAACTCTGCCCGCGCAATACCACCAGATGTAAATTGGATGAGGCTCAACATCACATGTTTATTAATATTTTTTACATTGTTTTTTGACAAATGCTGAAAATAAGTATTCAT
>CAZERH010000064.1:0-3630 GCA_964515535.1 uncultured Anaerolineaceae bacterium | reverse complement strand
CGAGATAGTAACACATCGAAATATCTTTGTCAAGTATTCTAACAAAGTCTCCGAAAGAGATTTTCCAAAAATAAACCCCTTATACGCATTTGAGATTTGGTTACATTCCCTCAACAAACTCACACCAAAAACGCGACTTTCCGTTTTTTGAGCCAAACATAGCTCAAGAGAAAAATTCTCTGCAAACCAACTTCTAATCAGGTACAATTATGCTACGTTTAACGAACTGATATTACGAAAAAGATGCCTTTCGAAACAAGGAAAAAAGTCATGCCAAAACCAATTAATAACAATACTCTTTTTTACGGCGATAATTTAGCCATTATGCGGGAATATATTCCCGATGAAAGCATAGATTTAATTTACCTCGACCCGCCATTCAACTCCAATCGTTCTTATAATGTGCTATTCAAAGACGAAAGCGGAAAAGATGCCGAAGCCCAAATTACCGCTTTTGAAGATACTTGGCATTGGGGAAACGAAACCGAAAACACTTACCAAGATATTGTTGTAGATGGCTCACCAAATGTTGGGAGTATGATTAGTGCCTTGCGCGATTTTATCGGTACAAATCAGATGATGGCTTATTTGGTAATGATGACCACCCGCCTGATTGAATTACACCGCGTGCTAAAACCAACAGGGAGTATTTATTTACATTGTGACCTTACCGCCAGCCACTATCTTAAAATTGTGATGGATACGATTTTTGGCGTAGAAAATTTCAGAAATGAAATTATTTGGAAAAGAACAAGTAGCCATAATGACGCACGCAAGAATTTTGGCACCTTAAATGATTACATCCTTTATTATGCTAAAAGCAATAATTACTATTTTTCGCAACAATTCACAGATTATGATGAAAGCTATATAAAAAAGAATTTTAAATATACCGAAGTTAATGGAAGAAAATACTCATCGGCAGATTTGCGTAGTCCGAATCCACGTCCGAATTTGACTTACGACTATAAAGGATATAAACCGCACCCTAACGGATGGACTGTTTCTTTAGAAAGGATGAAAGAGCTTGATGCTCAAAACCGTTTAATTTTCCCAAAAGAAAAAAGCGGGCGCATACGCATAAAAAAATATCTCGATGAAATGTCCGGAGTGGTTTTAGGAAATAACTGGGCTGATATAAAAGCGATTAGTTCTCATGCTTCTGAGCGTTTGGGCTATCCAACCCAAAAACCGGTCGCCCTCCTTGAGCGCATCATTAAGGCGTCCAGCAAAGAAGGAGATATTATTCTCGATCCGTTTTGCGGATGCGGCACAGCCATCGCCGCGGCGCAAAAATTGGATAGACAATGGATCGGGATTGATATTACCCATCTTTCCATCTCTTTGATGAAATATAGGCTCAAAGACAATTTCGATTTAGAAGAGAAAAAAGATTATCAAGTGATAGGTGAACCGGAAAGTCTTGCTTCTGCGCGGCATTTAGCCCAAAAAGACCGTTTCCAATTTGAATGGTGGGCACTTTCTCTCATCAAAGCAAAACCGCAAGGCAGTACAGGAGGAAAACGCGGCAAAAAAGGGGCGGATCAAGGCATTGACGGCGTGCTTAATTTCATAGATGCCGGAAGAAAAAGGCAAAGTATTCTCGTCCAAGTCAAAAGCGGGCATGTCAAATCAGGGGATATTCGAGATTTACGCGGCGTAGTAGAAAGAGAAAATGCCGCCATAGGTCTTTTCATCACTCTTGAAAAACCTAGCCGCCCAATGGTTAAAGAAGCCGCGTCTGCCGGTGTTTTTCACTCGGAAGTTTGGCAAGAAAATTATCCCCGTATCCAAATTCTCACCATCGAAGAATTTCTAGACGGAAAAAGAATCCAAATGCCTCCCACAATGGCAATGTTCAAAAAAGCAGAACGCATCAAAAGTGCTAACGAAACACAATCTAATTTATTATAGAAGTGCATTGCATCTCAAAGATGCGTTGCACTTCGCTACATGCGGCATAAACTTATGACAAATAACCTCACCCTCATCGCCACAACCTCCTTCGGGCTGGAAGCCGTTGTCAAGCGCGAAGTTCAAGCCCTCGGCTTTCACGATTTGAGCGTCTCGGACGGGAAGGTGGAAATCTCTGCGACTCTCGCCGACATTCCTACACTCAATCTCTGGCTCCGCTCCGCCGACCGCGTTTTGCTCAAAATGGGCGAGTTTGAAGCCAAAGATTTTGATTCGTTATTCGAGCAAACCTATGCCCTCCCCTGGGAAGAATGGATTCTGGAAGACGGGATTTTTACCGTAACAGGCGCATCGGTCAAATCGAATTTGGAGAGTGTGCCTGCTTGCCAATCCATTGTCAAAAAAGCGGTCGTGGAACGATTGAGCGATGAATATGACATAAATTGGTTCGAGGAAAGTGGTGCGGAGTATCCCATTAAGGTTTCTTTGCGAAACGATATAGCCACGTTGACTCTCGACACCTCCGGTTCGGGATTAAATCGGCGCGGATATAGAAAACATGCCGGAATTGCGCCAATTAAAGAGACTCTCGCATCGGCTCTCGTCCAACTTAGCTTTTGGAATAAAAAGCGGCTTCTCGTTGATCCCATGTGCGGGTCGGGGACGATTCTCATCGAAGCGGCGATGATTGGGCGGAATATCGCGCCCGGATTACGGCGTGCGTTCGCCTCCGAAGATTGGGACAAAATCCCGCGTAGTGCGTGGGAACAAGCCAGAGAGCACGCGCGTTCCCTCATTAAATCCGATGTAGATTTAGAACTTTTTGGCTATGACATGGACGAGGAGATGATCTACGCCGCGAAATCCAATGCTAAATCGGCGGGCGTGGGGCAAGACATCCGCTTTGAGCAAAAAGACATCCGCTATTTGTGGATTGACCAAGAGCATGGGATTGTGATTTCGAACTTTCCCTACGGCGTGAAAATGGGCGATTTTCGGGAACTAAACCAGCTTTATATCTCGTTCAACAAGACTTTTCGAAAGAAGCGCGGCTGGTCGGTGTATGTGCTGACGGCGGATAAAAAATTCCCCGATTATTTCAAGCGGGCGCGCCCGAATAAAACCCGCAAACTCTACAACGGGGCGATTGAAGTGGCGTATTATCAGTATTTCGGCGAGAAGCCGAGCAAAAAATAATCACCACCGAGCGCACAGAGACCACTGAGTTTTTCTCTTTTTTCTTTTAAATCTCTGTGAACTCCGTGACTCTGTGGTGAAGCCTTAAGGACAAAAAATGATTTTAGTAGACAAACCTTATCTTTCGGAATTTTTGAAAGCAACCAGCATTAAATACAATTTACCGATTGTGGACACCCGCGCCGCGCGTGATTTTAGCTTGCGCACCTCCGATAACTTGATATCTGAGCAAGACGCTATCGACTGGCTACACGCAAATCCGCGCGGACGGATTTACTCCAACTCCGAAAACGCCATCGGCTGGATTGCGAAGAATCTCGCATTTAGCAGTCTACCTGCAAAAATTGAGATTTTCAAAAATAAGGCGAAGTTCCGTGAACTCATGCGCCCCCTACTCCCCGATTTTTATTTTCTTGAAGTCCCCTTTGCCGAATTGGACGCACTAAAAATAGAGGCAATCCCCCTGCCCTTCATCATCAAACCGAATGTAGGATTTTTCAGCTTGGGCGTGCATAAAGT
>CAZERH010000063.1:0-9046 GCA_964515535.1 uncultured Anaerolineaceae bacterium | reverse complement strand
ATGCAAGGTTTGCTCGAAATGGCAGATGTGGCTTATGTGGGTGCGGGCGTGGTTGGCTCGGCAGTTGGCATGGATAAGGGCATTTTCAAAGACGTGATGATTGCTAACGGTATCCCCGTTGTGGAGGGCGTGATGGTTTTGCGCTCTGAAATCGAAGCTGATATGAACGCAGTGATTGAAAAAACCGAAAAGCTCGGATATCCGCTTTTCGTCAAACCTGCGAATATGGGCTCTTCGGTTGGTGTGAGCAAATGCGATAACCGCTCCAGCCTGAGCGAAGGCTTATTAGAAGCTGTGCAATATGACCGCCGAATCCTAATTGAGCGCGGCATCAATGCCCGCGAAATTGAAATAGCGGTTTTGGGCAACGATAAACCAATCGCCTCTGTCCCCGGCGAAGTGGAGCCGAGCAGAGAGTTTTATTCTTATGAATCAAAATATATAGACGGCACTTCCGGTTTGATGATTCCAGCTCCAATTTCAGAAAATTTGACCGCGAAAATGCGCAGAATCGCCATACAGACCTATCGCGCTATTGACTGTGCGGGCATGGCGAGAGTAGACTTTTTGCTTGATAAAGATGATGGGAAATTCTATCTCAATGAGGTGAATACCCTGCCCGGTTTTACAGAAATTAGTATGTATCCCAAACTTTGGGAAGCAAGCGGATTGCCCTACCCGCAATTGGTAGATCGTTTAGTTGAACTCGCGCTAGAACGCAAAAAAGATAGAGACAGGATAAAAAGGAAGTTTGCATAATTTTGGGACACGAATTAAACGGACAGCACGGAAAAAACTTTAAATAAAAGTTTTCTCCGTGAAATCCGTGAAACCCCGTGTACAAAAAAGTGAAATGGAGTAAGTAGTGAGCAAAAAGAGTAATCTCTCCAGAGCCGCAATCGTCCGCCAACGTAGAGCGGAACGAAAAGCACAAGAGGCAAAAGAGGCTTTAGAAAAAAGCGTTCTAAAGCCCGTTATGCCAATTCGCCCTTCGGAGAAAACTAATTTTATAGGTGCAAAGAAACGCAAAGCTAAAATTCAGCGTTATGAGTCAAACGCGTTTACCCACGCCAGCGATGCTTTGCGCCCAGTTGCTCCGATCTCTATACCGGCAATCCGCTTTGAATGGCGCGCGGCATCTGCTATGCTGGCAATTGCTTTGAGCGTCGGGCTTTATTTGCTTTTCACTTCACCCAATTTTATGATTACCACGCCGCAAATTAGCGGAAATCAATATCTTACTTCAGAAACACTTGCCGAAACGCTTGCACTCTCCGGAAAGACCATTTTTACACTTATTCCTGAAAATTTGGAACGAGATTTGCGCCTCGCGCATCCGGGACTAGCAGATGTTGATATAACATTCAGCCTGCCCAATATAGCGAAAGTCACGGTGAAAGAGCGTCAACCTGCGCTTATTTGGCAACAGGATGGTAAGGTCGCATGGATTGACATGGAAGGAGTCGCCTTTCGAGCAACATCCCAAGTAGAGGGATTAATTACCGTGAACGCACTTGGCTCACCACCTGCTCCCGTTGTGGACACAAAATCACAAAGTGAGCTGGCACCGCCTCCCTACATCGCCCCCGAAACAGTGATAGCCCTCCAATCTTTGGTTGCCCATGTACCGCCGGGAACATCCATCATCTATGACCCCAAGACGGGGCTTGGCTGGACAGACCCGCGAGGCTGGACAGTGCAATTGGGCAGTATTACAGAAGAAATCGGCTTGAAATTACGCCTTTACGAAACAATTGTCAGTTGGTTTGAACAAAATAATATCAGACCGGTTTTGGTCAATTTGGAACACCCTCAAGCACCCTATTACCGGATGAAACCCTAAGAGTATTCATTGAAAACTTTTGAAATCTGAGGTCTAAAAAAGAGAAAAATGGAAGAGATTGTCGTTGGCATTGACGTAGGAACCACAAAAATTTGCACACTCGTTGGGCGTGCAGAAGGTGCAGGCGCGCTAAAAATTTTAGGCGTGGGCATCGAGCCATCGAGCGGCATAAAAAAAGGCATCATCGTTGATCTTGAAGCCGCATCCCGCGCGATTGTCCGTTCGGTAGAACGCGCGGAGCAAAGTTCCGGTGTAGAAATCGCCTCTGCTCTGGTAAGCATCGCTGGCGCGCACGTTTCATCCATTAATAGCCGAGGCGTAGTTGGCATTAGTGGCGAAATTGTAGACGAATATGATGTACTCCGCGTTCTTGATGCAGCGCGTTCGGTTGCCATTCCGCACAGCCGTGAGGTCATTCATATTGTCCAACGCGGCTTTAGTATTGACGGGCAAGATGGCATCCATGTCCCAATCGGGATGCACGGCTACAAGCTAGAAGTAGAAACCCATATTGTCACCGCGGGCGCGGCGACTGTTGAAAACCTTCGACAATGCGTAGGGGCGGCTGGGGTAGAAGTACAACAATTTGTTCTTAACCCTTTGGCTTCAGCAGAGGCAGTTCTAACAAAAAATGAACGTCTAATGGGAACCGCAATCTGTGATGTTGGTGGCGGCACTACCGATATGGCGATTTATGTAGACGGAAAAATTTGGCACACCATGGTTTTAGCGGTTGGCGGCAACCACGTCACTTCAGACATTGCACACGGGTTACGTCTCTCAATTCCTCAAGCAGAAGAAATAAAACTGCAACAAGGCTATGCAATCCGCTCCGAAGTTGGTGCAGAAGATTATTTCTCCGTTCGTCCCTTCGGCGAAGACAGAGACGTAAATATCAACAAACAAGAATTAGCACATATTATTGAAGCTCGTGTTGAAGAAATTTTTGAACTGGCATTACAAGAAATCAAACGTTCCGGATACGATGGTCTCCTCCCCGCGGGGATGGTACTCACCGGTGGCGTTAGTGCCTTGCCTGCCATCCGCGATCTCGCAAACGATGTCCTCAACATGCCCGTACGAATTGCAGAACCTGAAAATATAACCGGCATGGTAGACCAACTTCATTCTCCCGCCTATTCAACCGGTGTTGGTCTCCTCCACTGGGCATTGAGCGAAGAAGAAGGCTCACCCACAACAAAAAGGGGACGCAGGTCAAGAAAAAAAGGAGAAAAAAACATGAATCTTGGTGCCGCTAAAAATTTATTCAAAAGATTATTGCCATGAGGCAGTTTTCAGTAATTAGAGAGAGAAGAAAAAACACTCGCGAGAGAAACCAATCAACTTATCTGGCAGATAAGAAAATAATAAGTAAGGAGAAATATGATGGACTCGAAACAAACCAGTAATCCGGAAGCCTTTGCCCGAATCAAAGTAATCGGCGTAGGCGGCGGCGGATCAAACGCCGTAGACCGTATGATGGCAGAAGGCATTAAAGGCGTTGAATTTATCACCGTCAATACCGATGCCCAAGCATTAATGCTCTCAAAAGCCCCCATCCGCGTTCGACTTGGCGACAAACTCACCCGCGGACTTGGCGCAGGCGGCGATCCTGAAATTGGACGCAAAGCCGCCGAAGAATCAGCTGATGATCTCTACGCCGCCCTCAAAGGTAGCGATATGGTTTTCATCACCGCCGGTATGGGCGGCGGAACAGGCACAGGAGCCGCCGCTGTAGTTGCTCAAATCGCTAAAGAATCAGGTGCGCTCACCATTGGCGTAGTCACGCGTCCCTTCACCTTCGAAGGCTCCCGCAGAATGCAATCTGCGGAAAACGGCATCAATACGCTCAAGGAACATGCCGATACATTAATCGCAATTCCCAACGACCGCCTGCTTCAACTAGCGGATAAACGTGCCAGCCTGCAAGATACCTTCCGCATGGCAGATGAAGTTTTGCATCAAGGCATTCAAGGTATTTCAGAGTTAATTACCACTCCCGGCTTAATCAATCTCGATTTTGCCGATGTAAAAGCTATTATGTCCGAAGGCGGTGCCGCTCTCATGGCAGTAGGTCTAGGCGAAGGCGATGAACGCGCTCGCAAAGCCGCCGAAGCCGCTATCTCCAGCGAACTGCTCGACATCACCATAGACGGCGCGCGTGGCGTCCTCTTCAACGTAACCGGCGGCTCCGATTTAACCCTCTTCGAGGTTAACCAAGCCGCGGCAATCATCCGTGAAACCACCCACCCCGATGTCAATATGATTTTCGGCGCAGTTATTGACCCGAATATGGGCGATGAAATTCGCGTCACCGTTATCGCAACAGGTTTTGAGCGTACCGGCGTACCGCGCCGCATTTTGCGCCCTTCCCGTCACCGCGAAGAAAAGAAAGAAAACACACACTTCATCCACCCGATAGAAGAAAGAATCAGCGTTAGCGTTGGCGCAGAGCCTATCCCCACATCAACACAAGTCTCAGAAAGAAAACCAAGCTATAACGACAACGACCTAGACATCCCAACTTTTTTGCGCAACCGGCGTTAGGATTTACAAGGGAGCGGACTTCTGTTCTCTTGAAGAAAAATTGAAGTAGTAATACGAGTCCTGTAGGTCCATCAGGAAGCGGCTCTCCTCGTCTGCCAGCGAGGATAGTCGTTTCTTGCTTTAAATTAGATTATGTTTTGGGAAGATAAAATGCCGCAACCCGCGCGTTTTGAACTTGAGTGCCATAAATCGACATCTACGTAACGTAAACTTCTTTGAGTACGTCCCTCAGATTGACAGAATCTGTGTTTTAAAAAATGCCCTCTTGACCTTCTTCTCTTCGGGGAGTATAACTTACCATACGTTCAGTAAGTTAGGAGAAGGTTTATGTCCCCACATCCGCGCGTAGGGCGCGAACATATCCTCGACATCGCAGAAAAACTCTTCACCGAGTATGGCTATAAATCCGCGTCAATTCGCACTATTGCAAATGAATGTGGTGTAACCAATGCCGCGATTTATTACCACTTCCCCAATAAAGAAAGCCTCTTCGCGGAGGTGATGCACCGTCACGCTGAAAATTTGCGTAACAAAATGACTCTGGCAGGTGAAAATATCTCCAACCCGCGCGAAAAACTGATAGCCATCCTGAACGCCTATATCAACGCGATTGCGGGACAGCACGCACCGATTTTTATGCTCCGC
Source organism: uncultured Anaerolineaceae bacterium (assembly GCA_964515535.1). Taxonomy (GTDB): domain Bacteria; phylum Chloroflexota; class Anaerolineae; order Anaerolineales; family Villigracilaceae; genus Desulfolinea. The sequence goes on along the minus strand of CAZERH010000063.1, from coordinate 4,011 downwards.
AGAGATTCTCAACATCTCACAGGGCATGGAAAGCATCGCGGCAAATTGATGCAATTCATCTCCCAGCCCCTCACCGAGACTCTGAATCTCGCTCGGCAATCAAGCCAAATACAAGAACGTCCCGACGCAGAAGAATCCGCCGCAATAATTCTTGGCATGTTGCACGGACTCGCCCAACAGCACCGCGCCTCCGGCATCAAAGGGCGCGCCCTCTCAGAGGATGATATTCAAATGACAGTCAATCTCTTTTGTAAAGGCGTAAAGCAATAGAACGCGATAAAGGAAAAATATGACAGGCATAAAAAGAACCCTCACTTATCTCCAAAAAAACTGGCTTCCCGCCGCGGGTGCGCTCATCAGCCTTTTGCTGGTGAACGCCGCGAATTTGGTCTCCCCGAAACTCCTCCAACGCCTCGTAGACGAGGGGATTGCCACCCTCAACATGGATATTGTTTGGAGTGTTGTTATTGCCCTCTTTGGCGTAGCCCTTGTGCGAGGACTCTTCAATTTCTTGCAGAGTTATCTCAGCGAAATCGCCTCACAGGGCGTGGCTTACGAGCTTCGCAATGCCATTTTTGAAAAACTTCAAAATTTGAGCTTTTCCTATCACGACCATTCTCACACCGGCAAATTGATGACCCGCATGACCTCCGATGTGGAACTCGTTCGCATGTTCTTGGGAAAAGGGCTAATCATGCTCATTTCCTCCATCGTCCTCATGATTGGGACGCTGATTATGCTCTTTGCGATGAATTGGATTTTAACGCTACTTGTCATGCTCATCATTCCCGGGGTGGCGATAATTTTTATGGGCTTTGTGAAAAAAATTATGCCCATGTCTAAAACCGTACAGAAGAAATTAGGCACACTCAATACCATTTTGCAAGAAAATCTTGCCGGAATGCGCATCGTAAAAGCCTTTGCGCGTGAAGGCTATGAAATCGAACGCTACGGCACCGCCAATATAGATTTGCTGGATGCCAATGTCTCGATGATTAAGCTCTTCACCACCTTTTTCCCGCTTGTTTTTTTCATGGGCAGAGTTGGCACGGTCATTGTGATTGGTGCGGGCGGGCTTTTTGTCATCAACGGCACGCTCACGCTTGGCGAATTGGTCGCGTTTACGGGCTATCTCACCTATCTCATGATGCCCATGTTTATGATGGGGATGATCGGCGCGATGCTCTCCCGTGCGGAGGCTTCGGCGCATCGGCTTTTCGAGGTGCTGGATGCTGAATCAGATGTAGCAGATGCCCCGAATGCAATCACCCTGCCCAAGCTAAAAGGACGTGTCGAACTGCGGGATGTTCGATTCCGCTACATCGGTGCGCAATCGGACGTGGTATCCCACCTCAGCTTTGTAACTGAACCCGGGCAGACGATAGCAATCTTGGGACAAACCGGTGCGGGGAAATCCTCTATCATCACCCTGATTCCGCGTTTTTACGACGTGGCTGAAGGCGTGGTGCTGATAGACGGGCACGATGTGCGCGACGTGACGCTCGATTCGCTCCGCTCGCAAATTGGCATCGTCTTGCAAGAAACGACTCTTTTCACCGGCACAATTCGAGAGAATATCGCCTACGGTCGCCCTGAATCGACACTGGAAGAAGTAACCGCCGTTGCCAAAGCCGCGCAAGCGCACGATTTTATTTTAGAGCAATCCGATGGCTACGACACCGAAGTCGGGGAGCGCGGCATCGGGCTTTCGGGCGGGCAAAAACAGCGTATTGCCATTGCACGGGCATTACTGCTTGACCCGCGCATCTTAATTATGGATGATTCCACTTCATCGGTGGATGCAGAAACAGAATATAAAATTCAACAAGCTCTCGAAGAATTGCAAAAAGGACGCACGACTTTCGTGATTGCTCAAAGAATTAGCACCGTTCGCAACGCCGATAAAATTTTGGTGCTAGACAAGGGAAAACTTTCAGCCGAAGGCACGCATGAAGAATTGCAAGAAACGAGCGAGCTTTATATGGAAATTATCGAAACGCAGTTCGGTGAAAAAAAATAATTTGTTTTTTTGTACACGGATTGCACGGATTACACGGAGAAAGATTAAAAACTTAACACAAAGAACACCAAGAAGGCACAAAGAAAAAGCTTTTTGTTTTTTCTTAGAGAACCTTTGTGAACTTTGTGTTTAAAAAAGTCTTTCTCCGTGAAATCCGCGTTCATCCGTGTACAAAATATCTAGGAGCACCCTATGATGCATGGAATGCGACGTGTCGCAGAAACAGAAGAAGAACACGCCCAAAATACAGGGCAAGTCGTTTGGCGTTTGGTTAACTACCTTGCGCCCTATAAAAAATACGTTTTCACAGCTTTTATACTCGTAATTATCAACGCCGCCACGCAGGGACTGGGTCCCATGCTCATCGGAAAAGCCATTGACGGCGCAATCGCGAACGGAGACAAAGCGGAATTAGCAAAAATTGTCTCTGCACTCTTTGCGGTCTTTATTATTGGCATGTTTGCCATGCGCTTTCAAATCTACACCATGTCTGTCGCCGGTCAAAAAGTGCTGGCAGATTTGCGCGTAGAAGTTTTCAACAAACTTCAAAACTTGCATCTTCAATACCTTGAAGGTAGCCAAGCCGGTGATTTAATGAGCCGCCTCAGTAACGATATTGACGCGCTGAACAATTTTTTCAGTCAATCTCTTGCTCAAATGATCGGTTCAACCTTTGCCCTCGTTGGCATCATGGTCGCCATGATTTCCCTCAATTGGCAACTGGCATTGGTCTCGCTGGTCGTTATCCCCATTGCCTTCTATATCACAAAAATCTTCTCCAACCTCTCCCGCCGCGCCTTTCGCAAAACCCGCTCCACCATTGGCGATGTCTCTGCCGAAATGGAAGAACAGGTTTCGGGCGTAAAAGTGGCGCAGGCATTCAACCGCACCGAACGCAATGTTGGCGAGTTTGCCAAACGCAACGCCGCAAATCGAGATGCTAACGTTAACGCAACGCGCGTCACCTCTGCATTTTCACCTGCGATGGATGTTCTCGCCACCCTCGACCTTGCGCTTGTTTCGGCTTACGGCGGCTATCTCGCCATTGCGGGCGCAATTAGTATCGGCACCGTGATTGCATTTATTCAATATGTACAAAATTTCTTCCGCCCCATTCAAACCGTAGCGCAAATGTGGACAGTCGCCCAATCCGCTTTTGCCGCCGCCGAACGCATCTTTTTCATTTTGGATAAAGAAATAGAGTTGGTCGATGGAGAAAAGGATTTGCCGCGAATTGAGGGTCATGTCCACTTCGCCGATGTCAGCTTTTCCTACGAATCGGACGTGAGTGTGCTTGATTCCGTTTCATTAGACGTGAATCCCGGCGAAACAGTTGCGCTCGTTGGCCCCACCGGCGCGGGAAAAACGACTATCGTGGGCTTACTGGCGCGTTTTTATGATGCTCAAGAGGGTCAAATTCTTATAGATGGCTATGATTTGCGGGATGTGACCCAGCACAGCCTCCGCTCGCAGATGGGAACCGTCACCCAAGACCCCTTCCTCTTCTCCGGCTCGGTGATGGATAATATCCGCTACGGGCGGCTAGATGCTACCGAAGCAGAAGTTGTTGAAGCGGCTAAAGCGGCAAACGCGCATGATTTTATCCAAAAGATGAACGAAGGCTACCAAACTAAGGTTGGCGAGCGTGGCGGCCTTCTATCTCAGGGACAACGACAACTCATAGCCATTGCCCGCGCGCTTTTAGCCGATCCGCGCATCCTAATTTTAGACGAAGCCACCGCCAGCATTGACACCCGCACCGAAAAACTGATTCAGAGTGCCCTCGACCGCCTGCTGGAGGGACGCACATCGTTCGTGGTTGCACATCGTCTTAGCACCGTGCGCAACGCAGACCAAACCCTCGTACTAGATGACGGAAAAATTGTTGAGTGCGGCAAACATGCCGAGTTGCTGGCGCAAGGTGGTTTATACGCCGAACTATATCATCGGCAGTTTTATACTCCGCCGGATGAAACAGAGACAATTTAATA
>CAZERH010000062.1:0-9169 GCA_964515535.1 uncultured Anaerolineaceae bacterium | reverse complement strand
TGCATAAAAAACTAACACAACTACCAAACTAAAAATCCACAAAACTAACTAAAAAAACGGAGAATTAAAATGACTAAAACACTATACCGTACTGAAAAGAATAAAATGATTGGCGGCGTTTGTAGCGGATTGGGCAAATACTTCGACATAGACCCAACCCTCGTACGCCTCTTCTTTGCGCTGATTTTCTTTGGCTATGGCTCTGGGGCAATGATTTATATCCTCTTGTGGATTATTATGCCCAGCGAAACAATGCTCGATTTGAAAGATGATGAACCAGAAAGCGTTGTAGAAAGCGAAGAAATAGTCGTAACGTCAGATGAAGTTATTGATGCGGAAAAATAAGAGAAAAGAGAGTAGCGAAAACCTATGTTCTACTCTCTCAACTACCAAACTAACCAATTAAAAACTAGGAAAAAAATGAAAACCTACCTCTATCGTAGTGAATCAAATCGTATGTTGGGCGGCGTGTGTGGCGGCTTAGGAGATTACCTCGCCTTAGACCCCGTATTCATCCGTCTCTTCTTTGTCTTACTTTTTTTCGGACACGGCTCAGGGATGTTTCTCTATCTCATCCTGTGGATCATTATGCCCAACGAATCAAATGTACAGGCAGGTAAAAGTTTCGAAGAGAATATAAAAGAAAGCACAGAGAATTTCAGCGAACGCATTCACACCATCGGGCAAGAACTCGGTGAGGCAATGCGTAGTCCAAATCCGCAAGCCGGGATGATTGTGGGCATTGCCCTGATTATTTTGGGGAGCATCCTCTTTGTAGAAACACTTGGAATTTACAGTTTGAGATGGATATCCTTCGATGTGTTGTGGCCCCTGTTACTCATCATTGGCGGTGTTGTTATTTTGCAACGGCGCGCGCAAGAAAAAATATAAAAATAAGATACTGCTCAGATTCAGTCAGACACGCATTTTTGCCCGTAAAACAGGGAAAGCCGTGTATTAGTGATTATAGGAGTTATAAATGGATACGAATAAAAGTTTCGGGAAAATGTTTTTCCCTCTGGCTCTCATTGTGGTGGGCGTGGTTTTCTTGCTCCAAAATTTGGGCTTGCTGGCTGGCGATGTGTGGAGCACGGTTTTCAGCTTATGGCCCCTATTCATCATCTTGCTGGGATTAAGCGACCTCTTCCGCAACAAGACTATTGTGGGTCCTACCTTTCTAATTGGTCTTGGCTCTGTCTTTTTATTAGGTAATTTTCATTTAGTCGATTGGGATGCTTGGATGGCTATGCTCAACTTGTGGCCCATCATCATTATTGCTATCGGTCTTGAAATTTTCATCGGAGGCAAGAATATCTGGTTTTCGATAATAGGGGTTGGGTTTACCCTCACTCTTCTTGCGGTGGGATTATGGTATACAGGTGGCATTATCGGCAAAGTCCCCGTTACCGCGTCCATTGCAGGCTCAAGTGTCGTTGATGAAAAGATTGAGCATCCCTTAGAGAATGATGCGAAATCTGCCGAAGTAGTGATTAATTCCTCTATCGGTGCATTGACCATCGATTCGCTCTCCAATTCCAAGAATTTTATGGAGGGTGAAATCTACTCTGTTGAAGAAGAAACGATTAAGCAGGATTATAAGTTGTCGGACGGTGAAGTTTTCTATTTTATTAGCAGTGACTGGGAGCCGAATTCCCCGAACTCTTTCCTTGACTTTGATAAAAAACGACTTTCTTGGACATTATTCTTCACCGATGAAATCCCCCTGAACTTGGATGTTTCGCTCAGCGTAGGAGAATCTAATTTAGATTTAAAAGACCTCCAAATTTCTGAGCTTTCGCTTGATATCGGCGTTGGGCAGACGACCCTCAACCTGCCAAATGGTCAGTATCAAGCCCAAATCAATGGCGGAATCGGGCAGACGATTCTTCACCTCCCCGATGAAGGTCAAATTGAGCTAGATATTGACGGTGGAATCGGCGAGGTTCTCATCTATATCCCCAAAGATATGCCTGCTAAAATTTATATAGATCGCGGCATTACAGAACTAAAAATCCCAACCGGTTATAATAAGGATGAAGATATTTACACCTCGCCCGATTTTAGTGAAAAGAAAGACCATATCGTACTGTATATTTCGCAAGGGATTGGCAATATCGCTATTCGGGAAGAATAAAAACCTTCAAAATTCAGACCTAAGCTGATGGCTTAGGTCTGAATTCTAAAATCTAAAAAAATGAAAGAATTCACCCAAAATTTCCCGCTAAAACAGATTCGCGCCACCGATGCCAGCGCGCTTATTGCCACTTTAGCCCTTTCCGCGCCCAGCCTTTACGATTATTTTAGCAACGCACATGAATATCGTTGGGTAGCATTGGGCTTGTTTTTCAGTTTTTTCTTTTTGCTCGCCTTGCGGGAAGAAATTCTTCAAAAAAATCGGCTCCCCGTTGAATTTTACCTCGCCATCCAAACAACGCTCATCGTTAGCCTGCTCGCCTTGCCTCCGCACCATAAATATATTGTCATATTATTTTTTGTTTTGAGCGCAATCTCCACCGCACTACGGCCGGGCAAAAAAGGGTATCTTTGGATTGCCCTTTTCACCCTCATCACGGCTGTTTTCTTCTTTTTCACAATGGGATTAGAAAACACTCTCTACAACCTCCCCATTTACGCGGGCGGATGTTTATTTTTCGGGGCTTTTTCAGCTTCTGCCGCAAAAGCAGATGTTGCTCGCAAAGAGAGCCAAATTCTTTTAGAAGATCTCACCGCCGCGCACCTAAAATTACAAAGCTATGCCGCGCAAGCCGAAGAACTCGCGGTTGCAGAGGAGCGAAACCGTCTGGCGCGTGAGATGCACGATACATTAGGACACCGCCTCACCGTAGCGATTATCCAATTAGAGGGCGCGGAACGTTTAGTGGATGAAGAACCGGCACGCGCGCGTAGGATGCTTGTCACCGTTGGTGAGCAGATGCGCGCGGCATTTAGCGAGTTGCGCCAAGCCCTTGCCACTCTGCGCGAACCCCTCCAAGCCGATCTTTCCATCGCAAATGCCCTCAAATCTTTGGGAACAAATTTCCAAAAAGCGACCGACATAGAAGTAAAAATGGCATTTGCGCACAATATCCCCGAATTGCCGAATGAATACCGCGTTGCCATCTACCGTGCCGCGCAAGAAGCCCTCACCAATGCTCAACGTCACGCCGAAGCGGAACATATTCACATCAGTTTATTACTCAACAAAAAAGATAAGACGCTCGACCTGCTAGTAAAAGACGATGGAATCGGCTTTCCCGAAAAAGCGAATAAAATCGGATTCGGACTGCGCGGCATCCAAGAGCGCGCTACCCAACTGGACGGAAAAGTACGCCTAGAAGAAAATCCCGATGGCGGCGCGCAGATTTGTCTTTGTCTTCCCTTGCCACAAAATAAAACTAACGTGTAATTTTTACTTGCACACTTGCGTATTCGCCACTTACAACGCTCATTTCCAAAAGGAGTTTTAAACCATGATGTCCTCCCCAATCCACGTCCTAATCGTAGACGACCAACGCCTCATGCGAGATGGTCTACGCACCTTAATCGAATTAGAATCCGACCTTGTTGTTGTCGGTGAAGTGGGAGATGGGCTAGAAGCGATTGTCGCGTATAGAAACACGGGTCCCGATGTGGTGCTGATGGACGTGCGGATGCCAAATCTCAACGGTGTGGAGGCTACTCGCAGAATCAAAGCCGATTGGGATGAGGCAAATATCCTCATCCTGACCACTTTTGATGATGACGAGTATATTTTTGAAGCCTTGCGCGCCGGGGCATCGGGATATTTGCTGAAAGATGTTTCGGGAAAAGAATTAGCCGAGGCAATCCGCACCGTTGCAGACGGGGGAACGTTAATTGCTCCCTCGGTGGCAAGGAAAGTTGTCTCAGAGTTTGCGCGGCTAAAACCGGCATCTGCTAAAACGGTGGAGATTCTCTCCAATCCGCTTTCAAGACGCGAAATTGAAATTTTGAAAGCATTAGCACAGGGACATACCAATAAAGAAATCGGCGATATTTTATATTTAGCAGAAGGGACGGTGAAAAATTACGTCACCAGCATTTTGCAGAAAATCGGGGCACGCGATAGAACACAAGCCGCGTTGAGGGCGAAGGAGTTGGGCGTTTTGTAAGTGAAGATGTGAAGTATGAAGGGGGAGGATTTGCAGGCGAATATTGATGCCTGCTAAAAATTATCCATAACGGAAGCAAGGCAAGTACGCGCAAGTTCTGCTTTGTTCGAGTTATATAAAAAACCAGAGAATTAGATAATATCCCAGTGGTGCCGCCCAAATCCAGCTGTCTATCCGATCAAAAACGCCCCCGTGACCGGGCAAGATGTGGCTTGAATCTTTTATGCCGGATTGTCTCTTAATCATGCTTTCGCCTAAATCGCCTAAAGTAGTAAAAAGGGACAGTATTAGCCCAAGTATTGCGCCGTTGAGCAAGGTGATGGGTAAGTTATCTCGCCAAAGCCAGCTAAAAAGAATGCCACCCAAAACGCCAAAAAACACACCGCCCCAGTAGCCTTCCCATGTTTTTTTTGGGCTTAAGCGAGGGGATAATTTGTGTTTGCCAAAGTTTTTTCCGATGAAGTACGCGCCGGTATCGGTGAACCAGACGATGGGGAGAACGAGGAAAAACCACCATTCGCCATTGGGCAAATCGCGTAATTTGATGAGGTACGCACCGACCCACCCCATGTAGATTAGGCTTGTGACTGTTATGGAGAAATCGCCAGCGGCTTCGTCGCGTCCCCGTTCAAAGGCGATAAGATGATAGATCATCGCGAGAAAAACAAAAATAACCAAAATCGCACTCTCGTAGGCGGGGTAAACCGTGCGCACGAATAAGATGCTTAAAACGCCGCTAACGGAGACATACATGGCGGGCTGGTATCCCGCTCCACGCATCAGGTTAATAAACTCCCAAGCGGCAACACTTAGAAAGACTGCCATCAATAACCAAAAAAAAACACCCCCGTACATTACTGCGGGGAATCCTATTGCGGCAAGTACGAGGGATGTTGCGAGGCGTTTTAGCATAATTTACTCATTTAGATTATTCATAATATTCATCTGAAACACCGCCATAGCGTCTATCGCGCTCGGCGTAAATTCTCAAGGCTTTTGCGTATTCTTCTCTATCGAAATCTGGCCAATAGGTGGGGGTGATATACCATTCGGCATAGGCACTTTGCCAAATCAAAAAGTTGCTGGTGCGCAATTCTCCGGAGGTGCGGATAACTAAATCGGGGTCGGGGGTTCCGGCAGTGAAGAGGTGTTGGCTAACCATTTCTGTATCTACATCTTTTGGGGAAATGCCCTCTTCGATTATATTTTGAATAGCGTAGATTATTTCGTCTCTGCCACCATAATTAAAGGCGATATTGAGGATGAGACGCTCGTTGTTTTTAGTAAGTTCTATGGCATCTAATACTTTTTTGCGTAGTTTGGGGGCAAGTTTTTCCAACCTACCTATATGCCGAAGTTGAACACCCTCTTCATGAAGTTCATCCAACTCTTTGTCAATCACATTTTCAAAGATGTGCATTAATCCTTTAACTTCAGCCGGTGGACGCCCCCAGTTTTCTGTAGAAAAAGCATAAATAGTGAGATATTTAACCCCAAATTCAACACTAGCACGAATCACGCGGCGCAGATTTTCTGTGCCAGCCCGATGCCCTGCAAGACGCGGCTTTCCACGCGACAAAGCCCAGCGTCCGTTGCCATCCATGATGACAGCAACATGCTGGGGAACTTTTTCGGGCTGGGGTTGCTCATTTTTGCCCATAATCTGCTTAGACTTCTAGTACTTCGGCTTCTTTCTTTTCGCAAGCTTTATCGATAATATCTGTAAAACGATCCGTTTCTTTTTGCAAATCATCTTCTCCCCGTTTTTGCTCGTCTTCTGAGATCATTTTTTCGTTTTCATAATCTCGCAGGTCTCTAATCAGATCGCGACGTACATTGCGAACAGCAATACGTGCATCTTCGGCGCGGCGTTTTACTATTTTAACCAATTCTTTGCGGCGGTCTTCGGTTAGCGTGGGGAGATTTAAGCGCACAACCTTTCCATCACTATTTGGAGTTACGCCTACATCCGAAGCAAGGATTCCGCGTTCAATTTCTTTGATGGTTGAGGGGTCAAAAGGTCTAATCAATATGGAGCGCGGTTCAGGAACGCTAATGGACGCTAACTGTTGCAGAGGCGTAGGAACGCCGTAATACTCTACTTTGACATCTTCGACTAACGCTGGGTTTGCGCGTCCTGTGCGGATGCGCGAAAGGTCTTTTTCTAGCGCATCTACAGCCCCTTTCATCCGTTGCTGGGCATCTTTTTTTATGTCGTTAAGCATCTTAGCCTCCATTTTCTTTTATAAATATCATGGCTATAAGGATACCTTAAAATGCGTTTTCTTGCACGACAAGCGCACTAGGCGGAAAGAAAAGTAATAGCGACAAGAAGGAGAAAAAAGGTGCAAAAAGGTAATTCGGATAGAAGACATCGCAACGCGCGTGAGGTTAACTTGCTTGCCCGCCCCGAAACAGATTTGTATTCTTTACCCGCTCACCATCGTCCCGACCTTCTCGCCATACAAAGCAGATTGAAGTGCGCTTTGGTCCCAAAGATTAAGCACCAAAATCGGCATTTCATTATCCATACAGAGAGAAATAGCGGTGCTATCCATCACATTCAGGCGGCGGTTGAGAACGTCTATATAGCTGAGTTTGTCAAATTTGACAGCGTTAGGGTTTGTTTTCGGGTCAAAATCGTAAACACCATCCACTTTGGTCGCTTTGATAAGGACTTCGACGCCCAATTCCATTGCGCGGAGAGCGGCGGCTGTGTCGGTTGAGAAATAGGGGTTTCCGGTTCCGGCACCCAAGATAACTACACGTTTCTTCCCCAGATGGCGGATGGCACGCCGCCGAATATAGGGTTCTGCTATGGTGCGCATCTCAAGCGCGGTTTGCACACGTGTATCAATTCCCGCTCTTTCTAAAGCATCCATTAAAGTCATGGCGTTCATTACGGTTGCGAGCATGCCCATATAGTCTGCTGTTGCTCTGTCCATCCCACGGTCTAGCCCCTGTTTGCCGCGCCAAAGATTACCGGCTCCAATCACAATGATAATTTCTACCCCCAGTTTATAAATTTCCTTAATTCTTTGGGCTATAGACTCGGCTTCTGAAACATCAATCCCAAAACCAGATGGGGAAGAGAGAGCTTCGCCGCTGAGTTTGAGAAGTATTCGTTTGTATTTTAGCTTAGGCATATTTTCTCCTTGAGAAGTAAAGGGTATAAAAAAGGTCAACCATAGGGTTGACCTTTTGAAAACTTATTCAGCGATATGCTCACCCAATTCCCAGCGTTGGAAGCGGCGGACAACGATGTTTTCGCCAAGAGCACCGACTTTACCCATAATAAAATCTTTAATGGTCAGGCTATCATCACGAATATATTTCTGTTGCATGAGGCAAATTTCTTCTTTGTATTTATTCAATCTGCCTTCTACAATTTTATCGATGATATTTTCGGGTTTGCCTTCTTCAATAAAGCGTTTCCGTGCGATTTCGGCTTCATGCTCAAGAACCGCTTCGGGAATATCTTCTTCCTTTACATAAAGCGGAGAAGCGGCGGCAATTTGCAAAGCCAGTTCATGTGCCAACTCTCGGAAAGTCTCTCCGCGCGCCACAAAATCCGTTTCGCAATTGAGTTCGAGCATTACGCCAATTCTGCCATCGCCATGTGAATAAAGCTCAATCACACCATCACTTGCATCTCTGTCAGATCGCTTGGCGGCTTTTTTCATACCTTTTTGTCGCAAAAAATCGACTGCTTTATCATAATCACCTTCTGCTTCTTGCAGGGCTTTACGGCAATCGAGAATACCTACGCCTGTTGTTGCGCGTAACTCTTTAATCATTTCGGTTGTAATTTTCATTCTGCCTCTATTCCGCTTTTTCTTCAGCGGCTTTTTCTTTGGTCTCAGGAGCGGTTTCTTCCGCTTTTTTTTCTACTTCAGCTTCAGCTTTTTCTTTTGCGTCAGCTACAACCGCTTCACGCTCATCACTCATCTTTTTGAGCGTAGCCGCGCCAAGCAATTCTTCATCGCTCAAATCAGAGGCATCTTGTGCGGGTTTAGTAGCTTTTCGTTTTGATTTTTTAGCAGGTGAAGCCTCAGCCTTGGCTTGCGCTTCTTCCTCTTCTTCCTGACGAGCCGCCTTGCCTTCAAGAACAGCATTTGCCATTGTGCCAACAATCAATTTAATGGCGCGAATTGCATCATCGTTTGAAGGAATTACATGGTCAATATAGCGGGGGTCATAATTTGTATCTGCCATTGCAATAACGGGGATTTTAAGCAAATTTGCCTCGTGAATTGCGGCTTCCTCTCGTCCAATATCGACAATAAAAATCAGTTGCGGTACGCGCTTCATTGTAATCAGACCGGAAAGGCGGTGATGCAAACGATCAATTTGGCGTTGAATCATCAAACCTTCTTTTTTGGTCAACAAATCAACTTCACCCGTCTCTTGCATTTTTTCCAAACGCTTAAGCTCATCAATACGTTTAGAAATGGTGGGCCAGTTAGTCAATGAACCACCCAACCAGCGTTCGTTCACATAGGGCATACCGCAACGCTCTGCTTCATCAGCAACGGTCTGTTGCGCCTGCCGTTTTGTCCCAACGAAGAGAATTTCTCCGCCATCGGCAACGGTACGGCTCACAATTCCATAAACTTCTTTAATTGCTCTTACAGTTTGTTGCAAATCAATAATGTGAATCCCGTTGCGCTCCGTAAAGATATATTCATCCATCTTCGGATTCCAACGATTGGTGCGATGTCCAAAGTGGACGCCACTTTCGAGCAAAGCTTTCATAGATACAATTTTAGCCATGAGGGGTAAACTCCTTTGCGTTTTTCCTCCGCCTTCTTCATTCTTGCCCCGACCGCGCTCATTATTGATCCGCGGCACGCAGGGTAAGTCCAAAGACGTGTGTGATATGCTTCTCCTCCGCGAGGAGAGCGGCGCATAGTATACCACAAATTCTGGGAGGATGAAGAGCGGCGCGCGCGTTTTTTGGGCTTGGTGAGGGTTGGTAAACAAAGTGCATTATTTGACTTTCGATTCGTTAAGCCTTCATCGGCACAATAATTTTTCCC
>CAZERH010000061.1:0-9175 GCA_964515535.1 uncultured Anaerolineaceae bacterium | reverse complement strand
TATCCGAAGTATCCCGCTCACATCATTCAATTTCTATGACCGCTAACTTAGACACCCCCGAACATCGGTTTACTCACTGTCTCAAAATATAAAGTGATAAAATGTACGAAACATACACAACCAAGATTAGGCAAAGGAAGAACATGAAAAATAACCGTTTCAAAAAACCTGTTGGCATTTCTACATTATTTTTTCTTATTAGTTTTTTTCTATTAGTTATAACCTCCTATATTTGGGGGAAAAATGACAGTGCAAATAATCTTGTAGGGATTCTTGAATCTATATCAACCGCAGTAGCCGCGGCGGCTGTTTTTGGGGCGGCGTATATTGCCTATAGAGAATTGTCAGAGGTTGAAAATACTCGCTATATGGACATTTCAGACCGTCTTTTCGAGGAACTCAATTCGCAAGAAAATATCAATGCCCGTAGACATATTTTTCAAAAGCTACCTTCTAACCCTGAGAAAACGAAATATCAACTTAGCCCTGATGATCGGAACGCGATGAAACAGGTCTTGAATTCACTAGATCGCGTTGCATTTTTAACACAAAAAGATTGGATTCCAGACAATTTAATCCTACCCTGGATGCACCCAATGATTGCTAAATCTTGGGAAAAGTTGGAGCCTTACGTGCTTTATGAGCGCAAACGTCGCGAAGAGCCTTATTATTATGAACATGCCGGCAAGTTAGCTAAACGCTGTGAAGCGTGGCGTAAAAAAAATCTATCCGAAGCTGAACGCAAAAACGAATGGATTGAGGTTGATAACGCACTCTAAGACGATTTCGAGAAAACAGTTATCCAAAATTTAATAGCCTGCCCGTATCTTCGAGAAAAAACAGAAGAAAAGCTGTTGGGCTTCTCCGAATTTACGGGATGATGCTTTATCTCATAAAAAAAGCCCCTTGACAGGAAATTTTCACATCAAGGGGCTTTTGTGATTATTTGCAGATGTTTAGGGAAACAAAACAATTAGTACACCCGAACACTTAAATTATCCTAGCAATTTGCGTACTTCTTCCAATTGCCCTGCGCTACCGAGTTTTTGGTTTTTCCCAACGATATAATTAGCATACTCTGCCATGAAAACCTTGCCTGACGGGCGCAAGTCGAAAATTTCAGGATGTTCTAGGAAATGCTCTCTATGCACACGCATCCATACTAGGCGACCATCCGTATCTATGTTAATTTTGGTTACGCCCAATTCGGCGGCACGTTTGAACTGATTTGCGTCTACGCCTTTGGCACCGAGCATTTTTCCGCCCGCCGCGTTGATACGCGCAACTTCGTCTTGTGGCACTGAACTAGAACCGTGCATCACTAAGGGGAAATTAGGCAGTTTCTTCTGAATCTCGGCTAGAACATCAAAGCGTAAACCTTGCGTGCCGGTAAATTTAAATGCGCCGTGACTTGTGCCAATCGCGCAAGCCAACGAATCGCACCCTGTGCGCTCCACAAATTCCTTCGCTTCATCAGGATTCGTTAACTTAGCATTTGATTCGTCAACGCTAATATCCTCTTCCACTCCACCAAGTTGTCCCAGTTCAGCCTCTACAACAATACCTTTGGCATGTGCCGCATCTACAACGCGTTTTGTAATAGCGATATTCTCATCGAAAGGTGCGTGGCTGGCATCAATCATCACAGAGCTATAAAACCCACTATTAATACAATCCATCGCAGTTTCTTCATCTCCATGATCCAAATGCACGGCAAAAACGGCTTCGGGGAAAAGCTCATCGGCACCGCGTATCAGGGCTTCTAACATCACCTTATCGGTATAAGAACGCGCCCCTCGACTAATTTGCAAAATGAAAGGGGCTTGGCTATCCAGATTTCCCTGAAAAAGTCCCATACATTGTTCGAGGTTGTTGATATTATATGCACCTACTGCATAATTCCCATAGGCGGCTTCAAAAAGTTTTTTGGTTGTTACTATCATATTTTTCTCCTAATTTTGAGTTCGTTTCATGACACAACTAGACGTCATATCACTGCCAATCAATGCTTGTCTAATACGAGCTTGATTATACCCATAAACAGAGGCTATAATAAGGGAGTTCCTAACCTTTTTTGACTTTATTATCGGAGGTATTCCCATGACCGACCTGTTTCAACAAATTACCGACTCACAAGACGTATTCAAAAAACTGGCAAGCAAAATCCCCGGCTTTGATGGCTATATAGAACGTCAAAACAGACGTGCCGCCGATAAGCTCATGCGAGAAACCATCGCAGACCGCTTTGATGAGCAATGGAAACGCGCCTCTGCTCTTCAAACCGATATGGTCAGCGAAGGGCTACTCTCATATATAGATGATATGGAACGTGCCCTTGTCCAAATTCAGACCTTTAGTAATAAAATCCGCACCGCTTCGTATGGCTATTCCGGTTTATTCGATGCAGTCAAGATTAACGAAGATGAACTAGCACAACTCTACGCTTTCGACAACGGCTTTTTCCTTGCCGCCGAAGAAATTGGACGCGCCCTAGACAATGTGGAAGCCAGCCTCTACGATGAAGCCGGACTCCCCGCCGCAATCCGCAATATAAGAACTTTAGCCCGCCAATCTCTAGAAGCCTTTGAACGCCGCTCCGAACTTTTCACCGGTAGCGGAGAGTAGTTTAGTTTTTCACCACAAAGAGCACAAAGTAACACAAAGAAAAAACAACCGTTTTTCTTTGCACCTTTGCGTCTTGGCGTGAGACAAAAATAAGACCCAAAAACCTATGTGGCAAAAATATATCTCCCCCTCTTCCCCGCAAAAAGTTGTAAAAATACTCGCTCAAGATAAAACTGCGCGCATTATAGCCGGTGGAACAGATCTCGTCCTCGAAATTGAGCGCGGCATCACAAAAACAGAAACGCTCATAGATATTTCTCGTCTTCCCCTCAACCGCATCGCATTGGATAAAAACGGCACACTCCATCTCGGTGCGCTGGTTACGCATAATGACGTAGCCGGTTCAAAGCTCCTGCGTGAGCGCGCCTATCCCCTCGCGCGCGCCTGTTGGGAAGTGGGCGCAAACCAAATCCGCAATCGCGCTACCGTTGCAGGCAATCTCATTACCGCCTCACCCGCCAATGACACCATCACCCCCCTCATGGCACTCGGCGCGAGCGTCACGCTCCTTTCCACGCAAGGTGAGCGCACAGTTTCGTTAGACGATTTTTATCTGGGCGTGCGCAAAACGGTAATGCGGGATGATGAAATGCTGATCGATATTTCCTTCCCCGCTTTGGATGAAAATCAGCGCGGTACATTTATCAAATTAGGATTAAGACGCGCACAAGCCATCTCCATCATCAATGTCGGCATCGTTCTTGATTTGAACTTGGGTACCGTTGAAAAAGCTGTGATTACGCTCGGAGCAGTTTCCCCCACCATCATCCATGCTACAGAAGCGGAGGCGTATCTCATCGGAAAAAAGCTGACCGAAGAGACTATTGCCGAAGCCGGTCGGTTGGCAATGACAGAATCGCGCCCAATTGGCGATATTCGCGGGTCGGCAGAATATCGCAAAGAGATGGTTCGGGTGAATACCATGCGCGGTTTACGTTCCCTGCGCGATGGCACCGAGCAAGACAACTTCCCGCGCGATCCGATTCTTCTATCCAATAAAAAAACTTTAGACTTTCACCCTCAGACTTCAATTCACGCAGAAGGCAATCCCATCATCACAACCATCAACGGCGAAGAATATATCATCGAGGGGGGACAAGATAAAACTTTGCTTGCGGTTTTGCGAGACGAGGTGGGGTTGATGGGCACAAAAGAAGGCTGTGGCGAAGGAGAATGTGGCGCATGTACTATTTATTTGGATGGAAAAGCAGTCATGTCTTGCCTTGTGCCTGCTCCCCGCGCACATGGCGCAGAAATCACCACAATTGAGGGAATTGCCTCTGCCAAGTTAGAAAAATTGCACCCCATACAAGAGGCTTTTATTCACGAAGGCGCGGTGCAATGTGGCTACTGCACCCCGGGATTTATCATGTCGGCTGTGAAACTGCTGGAAGAAAAACCCAAACCAAGCAAAGACGAGATTGAGCAAGCAATTGCCGGGAATTTATGCCGATGCACAGGTTATTATAAAATCGTGAGTGCAATTGAAGAGGCAAGCAAGGCTTAAAGGAGAAAAAATGGGAAATTACCGTTTCACCGATGATATCCATAAAAAAAAGCAACTTCCAGCAGGGCAACGCGGTATCGGGTGCATAATGATGATGTTATTGCCCCTTATTTCTTATGTTGCGGCAGTAGAACTACTTAAAATCGAGAAGATGAAACTTTTCTTTTATGCTTCCGTGCCATCGCTTTTTGGCGCGCCCAGCCTTCCGCCATTGCTCTGGAAAGTTGAGGCAATAGTCCCCTTTTTGAATACAGTTCGTTCATGGAATAATTTAGAAGTGAACATCTTATTTAGCTTGCTCATTCTCTTGGTTTTAACAGGTATTATCGGTGTCTTTTATGCAATTGCATATCGCGCGGTAGCCCCTCCAAAATATAGCGGATTAGATGCGCCTCCTTCAAAACGTAAACCTTCCAAAAGATCACGGTAATAATGATGACAAGAATAATCGGAAAATCCGTCCCGCGCGTAGATGCACGCGCTAAAGTACTTGGAAAAGCGCAGTATTCCGGCGATATTACTATGCCAAATATGGCGTATATGAAAATCCTTTTTGCGCGTCGTCCTCACGCCATCATCAAAAATATAGATACTAGCGAAGCTGAAAATACAGAGGGCGTAATTGCCGTTTTTACCGCGAAAGATGTACCGGTTAACGAATATGGTTTACAAATTTCCGACCAACCCGTTTTATGTGATGAACGTGTCCGCTTTGTGGGGGATCAGATCGCGTTGGTGGTCGCAGAAAGTGAAAAAATCGCTGACCAAGCCCGAAAAAAAATTGTGGTCAAATATGAAGATTTACCGGTAGTGACCGACCCGCGCGAATCTGTCAAAGAGGGCGCGTTGCTCTTGCATCCCGATAAAGAAACAAATATCGTTGCCTCTCATCAAATCCGCAAAGGAGACATGGAAACCGGCTTCGCTCAATGCGATGTGATTGTGGAGGCAGAACTGAAAACGCCTTTTCAGGAACATGCTTATTTACAACCGGAAGCGGGGGTAGGATATGTGGATGCGGACGGGCGCGTTACCGTGATGGCTGGCGGACAATGGCTCAAAGAGGAACAGGAGCAAATCGCTCATTCTTTGGGCTTGCCGATGGAGAAAGTGCATGTGATTCATCCCGCGATTGGCGGCGCGTTTGGTGGACGGGAAGATATATCCGTTCAGATCGTGCTGGGATTAGCGGCGATGCGCTTGCACGAACGCGGTATAAACCGCCCCGTAAAAATCATTTGGACGCGCGAAGAATCTATTATCGGACATGGGAAACGACATCCTTTCTACTTTAAACTACGTTGGGGCGCAACAAAAGAAGGGAAGATTCTCGCTATTGAAGTTGATGCTCTCTCAGACGCGGGGGCATATATGTATACTTCTAATAAAGTGCTAGGCAACGCAACTTTGATGGTAGCGGGACCTTATGAAGTGCCTAACGTGAAGGTAAATACTCGTTCAGCCTACACAAATAACGTCCCCACCGCCGCGTTGCGCGGATTCGGTGCACCGCAGGGCGGCTTTGCGGCAGAAATGATGGTGAACAAACTCGCCGAATCCCTCGATATGGATCCGGTCGAATTACGGATGAAAAATATCTTGCACGAGGGTTCGTTGATGTCCGTCCAAACTCCGCTGACAGGACGCGCTACGATAGATAAAGTGGTCGAGCGTTGTGCTGAAGAAGCGGGTTGGGAAAACACCAAAAGTGGCTGGAAATTGATTGAAAAACCACAAAATGATGCGAAAAATCTACATCTTAAACGCGGTATCGGTTTTGCTTGCGGATTCAAGAACACAGGATTTTCTTTTGGTTATCAGGAAAATTCTTGGGCAAAAGTAGAAATTCACGGCGATAGAGAAATTGAGCGCGTTGTCGTCCATCATGGCGCGGCGGATGTGGGTCAAGGAGCGCATACTGTCATCATGCAAGCTGTGGCAGAAGCGACCGGCGCAGAATTTGAGCAAGTCGAGTTTGTGGGCGAAGATAGCGATATAGGCGGCGATTCTGGGAGTTCTTCGGCTTCACGTATGACTTTTATGGCATTAAACGCAGTCAAAGGTGCGGGAGAGAGCGCATTGGCAAAATGGCAAAACGAAGAAAGACCCGCGATTGCCAAATATAAATATCTCGCCCCGAAAACCACGCCCTACGACCCCGAGACAGGTAAATCTACGCCGAATGTGGCTTATGGGCATTGCGCCCAAGTCGCGGATTTAGAAGTAGATACAGAAACCGGTCATATTCATATTCATAATATGATTTCGACTTCTGATTTGGGCAAGGCGATTAATCCGCAACAGGTGGTCGGGCAAATTGAAGGCGGCACTTTGCAGATGATCGGGCATACGCTGATGGAGAATTTCATCCATGAAAACGGCTACGTGCAAAGTTCTGAGCTTTCTACTTATTTAATCCCCACCGTTTTAGATATTCCTACCAATTTCAAAACAGTTATCGTTGAATACGGAGATCCAAATGGTCCCTGGGGTGCGCGTGGCGTGGGCGAGATGATGACTGTCCCCACCTCTGCCGCAATTCTCTCAGCCGTCCACGATGCGACCGGCGTTTGGTTCGATGAATTTCCCCTCACCCCCGAACGCGTTTTGCGCGGTCTAGGGAAAATATAAAGCATATTACGTATTGCGTAAAATTAAATTTTACGCAATACGTTTTACGCAATACGCCCCATGCCTTTCCCCTATATTTCTGAAACGAAGAAACTGGATGCCTCTTCCCGTCAAAGTGTAGACGGGAATTTTATTTTGTCAGATAATGGTTACACTCATTACGAATTGAGCGGAAATGAAAATGCCGAAACGGTCGTTCTCGTGCATGGGTTCTCTGTCCCCAACTTTATCTGGGATCCCACGTTTCGCGCGTTGACCGAGGCTGGGTACCGCGTCCTACGCTATGATCTCTTCGGACGCGGTTTCTCCGACCGCCCGAAAACCGCCTACACCCTTGACCTCTTCGCCAATCAACTCCGCGATTTGCTGGATGCGCTCAACATCACCGAGCCAATTAATCTCTGCGGGCTTTCGATGGGCGGTCCCATCACGGCGATATTTACAGCTCGTTACCCTCAGCGCGTCAAAAAATTAGCTCTTTTCGACCCAGCCGGAGGGAAAGCAATTCCGCATTCACTCGCGTTGAAAATGCTTCTCATCCCCGGGCTGGGCGAATTGCTCATCGGTCTCTTCGGCGACAAAATCTTGCTCAAGGGGCTGGGAACAGATTTCTACGACTCCACGTTGCTCGCTACCTTTACCGCCAAATATCGCCCGCAGATGCAGTACGAGGGCTTTAAACGCGCACTACTCTCCACCATGCGCGGAGATACGCTCGGCGATTCTTCGGCTCTTTATCGCCAAGTCGGGGAGTTGGGAATCCCGACTCTGCTAATTTGGGGGGAGCAAGATAAAACCGTGCCCTACGAGCAGGCTGAAGGGATGCTGGCAAGCCTAAAACGGGTGCGCTTCCATCCCGTTGCAGACAGCGGACATATCCCGCATTATGAAAAAGCGGATGAGGTTAATCCCATCCTGCTGGATTTCCTCCAAAATTAAATCGTAGGGGTGGAACTCAGACCCACCCCTACGCCCCCACAAACCATGCTAAAAAAACTGTCCCAAACCATTCTACGCCATCGCTACAAACTGGCAATTTTCGTTTTGCTCTCGCTCTCTTCCGCGACTTGTGTTGCGATGGTGGGCGCGCGGGTGGCGTATAGCGACACACCTTATTACACTTTTTTGATTTGGAATCTCTTTTTGGCATGGATTCCGCTTATTTTTGCCTACCTTGCTTACGCTTTTTCGTTTAGACGAACAATTTTATATATTCTCGTGCCGCTTTTTGCGCTGGTTTGGCTCGCTTTTTTCCCCAATGCGCCCTATATCATTACCGATATGCAACATCTCGCCAACGGCTGGAGCGGCGCACCGATTTGGTACGATGTACTTTTGCTGATTTGGTTCTCGTGGACGGGGCTATTGCTCGGAATCGTTTCGCTTTATCTGATGCAAGCGGTGGTCAAGCGAAATTTTGGCAGAGTTCTCGGCTGGATGCTCGTTTTCGGCGTTTCTTTGCTCAGTAGCATCGGCGTATATTTGGGGCGTTTCCTACGCTGGAACAGTTGGGATATTCTCCATAACCCGACAGAAATTTTGCAAGATGCATGGTATTTATTGCGCCATCTCAGCCGAAGCGCAATCGGATTTACCATACTTTTTACCGCGTTTTTTCTTTTCGTTTATCTCACTCTTTACGCCTTCGGGCATCTCCTTCAGGAAGAAAAAAATAATGCCTAATCTCATTCTCATTCGCGGCGGCGGCGACCTCGCCAGCGGCATCGCCCATCGCCTGCACAAAGCCGGTCTAAAAATTTTCATCACCGAACTGCCGCAACCGCTCTCCGTGCGCCGCAGAGTATCGTTTAGCGAAGCCGTTTACGACGGCAAAATCACCATCGAGGGATTAACGGGACGGCTAGTAAAGCCGAATGAAATTCTCGCCACGATTGCCAAGGGCGAAATTCCTGTGATTATTGACACCGATTTGGATATTCTCAATTCCCAACTCTCAATTCCCGTTCTTGTGGATGCAAGACTGACGAAACGTGCGCCCACTCAGCCTGTTCCCATTAAATTAAGCATCGGGCTGGGACCCGGCTTCAGCGCGCCAAAAAACTGCGACGCGGTGATAGAAACAAATCGCGGGCATCGGCTGGGACGCGTCTATTGGCAAGGTTCTGCTCAAGCGGACACCGGCATCCCTGAACGTGTGCTGGATTATCGCGCCGAACGCGTCCTCCGTGCCCCCGCGAATGGCGAGTTGATTGCCCACGGCGAAATCGGCGACCATTTCGACAAAGGCGATATCATCTGCGAAGTGGATGGTATCGCTCTCAAAGCACCCTTCAATGGCTCTTTGCGCGGATTAATCCGTCCGGGCTTGCTCGTGAAGAAGGGGCTAAAAATCGGCGACCTTGACCCGCGCGATGATCCCCGCTATTGCACACTCATCTCCGACAAATCCCT
>CAZERH010000060.1:0-9183 GCA_964515535.1 uncultured Anaerolineaceae bacterium | reverse complement strand
CCAAATTGAAGGGGAGGGGGCTATCTGCCAAAATCCACTCGCCGTTATATTTGCGGGCAATGTGAATATGTGTGCCGGTTGTTCTGCCACCCTCGCAAGAGGGGTATCCTATAGCTTCGCCCGCATTTAAGATTGAGCCGAGTTGAGCGCGTCCACGCGTGGCGATGTGTAAGTAGAGAATTGACCACCCCGTCCGCTCATCGCCGTCCAAATCCAAATCGAGGATGACCACGCCCCGGTCCACGCGCGTCACCATCCCCGTCGCCATGGCAGTTGCGTAATTTTCAGGCTTTGTGGTGAAACATCCGCTATGTTCCGAAGGGGGCGCAAAATCAATCCCCGCAAAAGGCGCGCCTTTTCCCCATCCCGTATGCGGTGCGCCGGTGTATGTCCACGTTTGTTCACGCGGAAAAGGGAGCAGAAATTCGGGTTGCTCTAAAGAGCCGGGCATGAAGGCTGACGAATTCGCGGGCGTGGCTCCGAAGAGCTTAATATATGTCTCGGACAGCCCCTCCGCCCCAATCGCTTTTTCATACGTGGCTCCAGCTTGGGTGCGCGAAAAATAATACTGGACACCAACCGTAGCTGAGTTTTGCCACGGGTCGGGTCTTTCGAGATAGCCATCCGTGCGTTCAAATTCAAGCAGATTGCCGCGCCGCCAACCATAATAGCCATTATTAAGGGTATTTGCCGCCCAAATCAGTTGCAAATACATCCCGGAGTGAAGCATGGGGTCTTCGTAGCCGAGTGTGAAGGGAGTATTCGGCTCTTCGAGTTCGGTGAGCGCGCCGGCTTGATATTCGAGCAGTGCCAGCAAAAGACGGGGGCTAATGCTAAAGTTAGTGGCAACATAATCCACTATTTCTGCGCCGCTTCTTTTCTTCCCGCCCACATAATCTTCATAATCTCTGAGCCATCCCGGATAAGCATCCACAAAAGTTTGAGAATCAAAATCAATTGCGGCAGGACCATTTACAAAAGCGGAATCGGGCAAAATTTGAAATCGGCTTCCCCACAGCGGCAAATAATAAATGGGAATTTCCATCGGCATCCCCGGCGGCAGAGTACTCACATCCTGCGGGATGATAGGATTTGCATCTAAAATCTCTTTTTCGTTCGTATTAAATCGCCCTGCTAATCCGGGAATCGTATCACCGGTTTGGACGGTATACGCAACCAATTCGCCGGGTTTATATACGGGACGAGATTCATAAGGTGTAGAGGTAGGAATAGGTGGCTCGGCGGTTGGCGCAAATTCGTAAGGCACGTTTTGGGGAGTACAACTTGTTAATATGAAAAACAAAAACAAAACGATTTGTGGCGGGAAATAAATGGATGGAACTTTTTTCACTCTTCGCCCTCAATCGGGTCTCGGAAGATGATGGAAACAAAATCCCCCACCACGCTGGCGGTAATTATTTCATCACCGCGTGTTAATGTGCCTAAATAAGGCTCATCGCCACTATGCGCAATCCAGCCATCTAAATTAAAAGAGAGCGCACCATCTGCTAAAATCCATTCCCCATTATATTTACGCGCAAAGTGAAGATGTGTCCCCGTTGCTACACCACCTTCGCAAGAAGGCTTCCCAATGCGTTCATTAGTCTCAAGCCAAGTGCCAAGCGGGACGCGATCTGCCGTTGCCACATGCAGATATAGCAAATTCCAGCCTGTTTCTTCGTTGCCGTCACCATCTAAATCAAGCATCACCACCCCTCGATCAGAACGCACAACCAAGCCCGGTGCCGAAGCCACCACCCAGCGATTTGTTTCCGCACATCCACTCGTCTCGTTTGGGGCAAAATCGAGTGCGGCAAGTGCGCCCTCATGTTCCCACGCAGAATGTGGACCGCCGGTATACGCCCACTGCAATTCCGGCTCAAAAGGAAGCACCAAAGTCGGCTGTTTTAATCCCGCCGGAAAAAGCGGCTCAACATGTTGAGCGCGTCCCCACGGGTCTTCAAACATTCGTGCATATTGCGCCGGAAAACCAACTCGCGGGTCTACAGTTTGCGCCCAACGTTCATAATCTAACTTTTGCGCAAAATAATACATAATAGCCACGGTTCCGGCGTTCAACTCCGGTGCGATCCGTATCGTTGAGCCATCGGGAAAAGTCAGCTCTACCAGCGAGCCATCCCGCCAACCATAATAACCGAGAGCCAAATCCTGCACAGCGCGCATCATCTGGCGAAATAAACCGCGCGCCCGAAAATCTACATAACCGAGCGGATAATCACTCTCCGAGAGATTACCCGGATCTCCCAAAACCCAGCCGGATTCATATTCAACCAAAGCAACCAATAAACGCGGATTTAACGAATTCTCTTGAGCAAGACGCTCAATCCCCTCCGCGCCACTCGTCCATCCGGTAGACCCAAGATATTCCTCATATCCATTAAGAAAACCGTCTTTTTCAGCAATATAAACGGGCGTATCAAAATCTACCGCAGTTGAAGAAAAAACCACTTCACTATCCGGGAAAATCAATTCGTTAGAAGTTGTTTCCTCAAGAATATCAGGGATAACCAGCAAAGTGTTCGGGTTGAGCAAAGTTCTCTCTGAGGGGAGTTCTTCCGTTGCCGTAATTTCTTCCACCTCCACCCCAAAATGGGATGCGACCGATTCAAGATAATCGCCCGATTGAGAATAATAAAGAATAGTCTTTGAATCCGGGTCAGAAGTCGGCGGGGCTTCCGTGTTTTGGGCTGGGGAGGTGGCAGTCGGCGTTTGCGTAAAAAAAGGCGTAGATGTACTTGTCGCTTCAACAAGCGCACGCTGTGTAGCCGTTGCAAACAAAATCTGCGGCGTCTCCGCACTGGCGGGAATTGGCACAGCCTGCATGGGGGGCGCAAAGTCATCCGGTGTAGGCGTGCTATATTCGCCCCACAAAGTTGCGGGTTTTGCACCACACGAAGTGAGAAGCAGAGAAATTAGAGAGAAAAACAAAAAAGATTTTTTTAGCATAAGATTCAAATTCTATCACTCTTCTCCCAACAAATAAGATCCAAAGATTCGCGCAATATCCTCAATTGTATTTGCCAAATCCGTATTATTTACACGACCATACTCATCTTCAGTGCCAATAACAATCACTAAATAAACTTTTTTATCTGTTTCAATAATTGCCGCATCACCAATAACCAAAAATTCTTTAGTAAGTGTGCCACGTTTATTATAAATCTTCGCCTGTGGGAAGTCCTCTTTCAATACACCAAGACGACCATCATCGTTTTCTGTGTATTCTCCCATCAAGTCCAAAACATACTCACTATCTCGTTCTGAAAGGAATTGATGCCGATATAGCCCCTCAAAAAGCAAGGATAAATCATAAATCGTAGCGGTGCGGTAGGGAATACTAATCTCTTCAACGCCCCAACTTTCTAATACTTTCACTATATCTAAAGCGTTTTTCTGAATAATGCGATATATAGCTCCGGTAGCCGGTTCTTCCGATTTCACCAACATTGCTGAAATCAACTGTTCATAAGAGCGATTTTCAATCGCATGGCTTGCTAAATACCCCTCTAAATCACCGGAACGTGGCTGAATAGATCGCATGAAAAGAAGCGCAATCGGAATTTTGATAATAGACGCAATATGAGTTACTTCATGGATATTACGCGCATATAATCTCTCCCCGTCCAATTCTTTAATCAAAATATACCAATCGCCGCCTGCGTTTTCCAAGAGATTATCAATATCACTCTTTAGTTCAGCATCGCCCTCATCCCAACCTGATTTTGGTCGCCAAATATCAAAACCGCCTGAGCCGGTTAACCCCAAATAATCATATTCGCGATTATTCCAACGATAAAAAAGACCCTCTTGAGGAGAATTTGGATCATAAAGCATAAACTCATCAATGATATAGCCCTCATCGGTATTCAAATTGGTCACGGTATAGGCTTTGCCTGCCTCATCCACGCGGGTTACAGTTAACATATGTTCAAAATTCCCGTTAGGACCAGCATATATGTACAAAAAATCTCCCGCCTTTAAGGGATTCGCTGAAAAATCGTATTCAACCAAAGGTATGCGAACTTCCAGTAAATCGAAACGATTTTTAGGAAAAACTCGCTTCAAAACATGCCCATACGTGCGCGGATTAAGTAACCAGAAATCATAAATATCCGTATATGGGCTAATCACACCCCCTCTGCGCAAAATCTCTGCCGCTAAAGGACCACACATATTTGAGGCGTGCGCACCGCTCAGTAAATAGCCCAGATTTTGCGCTACAAGGGTAGCCTCTTTTTCCGATTTGGCGAGATATTGCAAAGAAATCTCTTTTAACGTAGCAAAAGGTGCGGGCGTGGATGTCGCCGGGGGCGGGATTGGAGTTTGCGTCGTGGTCGGGCGGGGGGGATCTGTCGTGGTAGCAGACACAACCATAGTTACACTCGCAGTGGGCGCAACGCTTTCCACCGGCGCGCACGCGGACAAAAAAATAACAATAGCCAAGAAAACAGAACTATGAATTTTCAAAAAAACACCTATCTTTTAATCTCATTCAACGGATTTTGCGCGTCCCATGCTTCCACACTTTGGTCCCCTTTTCGCAAATAGCCATTATAGGCAATGCCCGTTCCGCTCGAAACCCAACCATCTAAAATAAACGGGATATTGCCATCCGCGGGAATCCATTCCCCGTTATAGCGGCGTGCAAAATGCAGATGTGCGGCATTAGACACTCCCCCCTCACAGGACGGATGTCCGATTTTTTCGCCTGCTTCCAACTTGCTTCCGCTACGGACGCGTCCGTCTGTCCCCATGTGCATATAGAGGAGTACCCAGCCGGTTTGTTCGTAACCATCGCCATCCAAATCGAGAATGACCGCCCCATTCTTCGCGCGAACAATTACCCCCGGTGCCGCGGCAACAGCCCAAGCCTCCGCTGGGACGCAACCTTGCGGCTCGCCTGAGGCAAAATCAAGTGCCGCCCATCCGGAGCCATCGTCCCACCCTCCATGCGGACCGCCGGTAAGCGACCAAGTTTCGCCGCGCTCAAAAGGAAGCGTTAGTTGAGGTTGTTTTAAGCCCACTGGAACGAGCGGTTCTATGGCATAGTCGAAGGGATAGCCAAATAACGATTGATAAGTAGCGAAGAAACCTTCGTCCGAGACATCGTAATCCCAGGTTTCGCGGGTGTAGAGAATGGCAAAATAATTTTGCAACGCGGCTGTTCCGGCGTTGATGTTGGGGTTAACCGCCACCACGTCTCCATCCACGAGCGTCCACTCTCGCACTGCATCCGCGCGCCAAAGATAATAGCCGCGATTAAGCTCATTTGCCGTCCAAACAAGCTGACGGTATAGTCCCGCGTACCACTCCATATAATAACGCATAGGGAAATCGGTTTCGGCGGGATACGCCTCCGTCACCCATCCGCTTTGATATTCGAGGAGAGCTAACAAAAGGCGCGGATTAACGGAATAATCTTGCGCTACGCGGGTGATAATTTCTGTGCCGCTGAGTATTTCTCCATCCACTTCTTGCGTATAATTTTTTATATAACCATCTTTAGATTTGAGGTAAATATCCATATCTAAAAGCAAGCTGGCGGGACCGTAAACCAACTCGGAGTTGGGGATGATTTTGAACCCCGAAGCTTGTTGGTCGGCGGTTGCAAAACGTGCCGAATTTGGCGTAGGCGTGGAGATAGTTTCCCCCGCCGCGCGCGTAGGCGGGAGCAAGGTAGAGAGTGGCACTGCGGCTTGTGGGGCAGGCGCGTCAAAAGGATCATAATCGTCCCAATCGTGGACTTCTTCGGGCGAGGTGGTGCAGGCGGTGAGAGTGAAGAGGAGCAAAATCAGCATTATTTTTCGCATGGATGAATCTTATCACGAATCAGGTGAGGTGATAGTTTTAATTTTTCGGTTTTTCGGGATTTCACGAGGCGCGCAAATCTTGTAAGAAGGGATAAAGATAAATCATAAAATCTCAAAAACATCCTTTACAGCAAAGGTTCAAACATTTTTAGGCTTGCCTTATCCTCCAAGATGCAAGAAAAGGCTTTTGAAGTCTTGGCGGAGGAAATTATTTTTAGAATTGAACAGCCCTAATCTCGTTCCTCTTGCCTTTTCTTTTAACTTATGCTATTTTTAGCGTAAATTAGCCTAAAGAAGGACAATTAATGACCTCCCCACAAAAGACTGTCGTTATCGTTGAAGACGAGCCGGATGCCGCAGAAATGTTTGCGGAGATGATGCGAGTTAGCGGCTACAAAGTCGTCAAAATTTTTAGTAGTCCCCCTGCAATTGATATTATTACTACCGAAAAACCGGATGTCGTTATTCTCGATGTGATGATGCCCGACATTTCCGGACTTGAAGTTTTGGGCATAATGCGCCAAAAACCTACTTTGGAAAATATCCCCGTTATTTTAGTTTCAGCAAAAAGTATGCCCTCTGATATTAAAGCAGGAATGGACGCGGGCGCATCAAATTATTTAACAAAACCGGTTAGCTTTCTTGACCTAAAAAAAGCAGTGGACGATCTCGCCCCCGCGCGTGGAATTTAACTTGCTTGGCATTATATGAGCCTAATCCGTGCCTTTATCGCGATTCCGTTCCCCGCGAACCTTCAACACAGCATTTATCAAAAAACAACGCCACTTCGTACCCGGCTTGGGCGCGAGTTAGTGCGCTGGGTTCCGCCGGAAAACATCCACATCACCTTAAAATTTTTAGGCGATACACCTGAAGAAAAATTAGCACTGCTCAAAACTATTTTAGAGAAAGATATAGTTCAAATTCATTCTTTTGATATTTCAGTAAAAAATTTAGGCGTTTTTCCGAACTTCTCGCGTCCGAGCGTGATTTGGATTGGAGCAGAAGGTGGCGATAAGCTGTCTACGCTACACGAATGCACACAAAGGGGAGCAAGCCAAATCGGGAGCGTTCCGGAGAAGCGGCGTTTTTCAGCACATCTCACGCTAGGGAGAGTCACCCGTAAAGGGTATAATAGCAAGGCGAGATCCAAAATTCGCAGGGTGCTTGAGGAAAGTCCGGCGTATGATTTCGGGAAGGTTCCGGTTCATTCTATCCACATTTTTCAGAGCGAGTTAACCCAAAAGGGTGCCAAGCATCGCTCTATATTTGAAGCAAAATTAGGAGATATTTTTGAGTAAAACCGCATTACCACATAAAATTGTTGATGTTTTAGAAGAGAAAAAGGGCGAGGATATTCTCTTGCTCGATTTGAGGGGCGTAGCGGAATTTTGCGATTATTTTGTGATTTGTACAGGCACAAGTGACCGTATGTTAGAGGCATTGGCTGATGATTTGGTGCGCTCTATTCGCAAATCTCACCAAATTAGGGGACACGCGGAAGGCAATGGGCGCGATGGCTGGATTTTGGTCGATTATGGCGATGTGATTGTGCATCTTTTCTCGCCCGACCAACGCGATTATTATTCGCTGGAGAGTTTATGGGAGGATGGAAAGGCGTTGGTACATATTCAGTAGGAAAACTGGATAATTGCCCAAAATGTTGGTGGTTGATTATTGCGTGATACATTTTACGCGTAGGGGCGAACGACCGTCCGCCCTACTTGCAAAAACCATCATATCTTTATTTTGAGCAACTACGAAATTGGGACGTAGGAATAAAATAAAAGACACCGAGTTTTCTAAACTCGGTGTCTTTTATTTCAATTTGTATAAACTAAATTTTATTCAAAAATCCAACGGTCGGTAGCGCGTTGCCAATCGACCAGTTCATCTTCGGTAAACCAGAGAGCGATTTCACCTTTGCCGTTTTCTACGCTATCCGAGGCGTGAGTGAGATTACGTCCGATTTCAAGACCGAAATCGTGGCGCACAGAGCCTGGGGCGGCTTCTGTGGGATTGGTTGCGCCCATCGTTTGGCGCACTGCTGAGACTGCGTTAGCCCCTTCCCAGACCATCGCCATCACGGGGGATGAGGTAATATATTCAATTAGACTTCCATAAAAAGGTCTTTCTTTATGAATACCATAATGCGTTTCTGCCAGTTCATTGCTGACTGCCATAAATTTAGCCGCCACAAGGCGCAAACCGCGGCGTTCTAAACGCGCGATAATCTCTCCGACTAGTCCACGTTGAACGCCATCGGGTTTTACCATTACAAAGGTTCTTTCCACAACTTCCTCCAAATATATTTTGGGGGCATTTGCATTTTTTTTGCAAATGCCTCCTGTTTTTTATCGCAATACGCAATATATCTTTCCGCAGTAAAGCGGATAAGGTTTTTTACGTTTTTGCCTATCTCAATAATTCTTCTGCATTTGTATATGCATCAATTGCCTCTTGAAGACGTCCGGCGCGCATATAGGCATCTCCTAGTGTTTGCATAATCGAAATATCAATGGGGTAATCATCCAGAGCTTCTCGTAGAGCGTAGATGACTTCATCAAGTAAACGATTTTTCTTAATCAACTTTCCGTATTCATCCAGCGCGGCAGAGATATTTCCTTCGTCCATAGCGGCTTGTGCGCCCATCAATTTGATGTCACGGAGCATGGTTGTATCCATCCTCTTGCGTCTTTTGCTTTTTCTTTTTTCTGTTTTAGCTTGTGCATCAGGAATTTTCGGTGCGGTTGCTTTTTCCGACACAACTTCTTCGGCTACGTCCGAGGCTGTTTCAGCTTTTCCTTCGGGGGCAGGTTTATTTTCGCTTAGGTTTTCAATCGGCTTCCATTCAGATGCTTGTGTGGGTTGCAGTTTTTCTGCTACGTCGTTCTCTTTCATCCAATCCGGCAGAGGTTCATCGGCAGGTTTTTCCTCTTCTTTGCTTGCATCGCCAGCCAAATCGTCTAACCACGTAGGAAGGTCTTCCTCTGTCTCTGCCGGAGGAATTGCCTCAACAGCCGGGGGCAGGGGTTCGCTTGAACTTTCATCCATGGCTTTTATCCAAGTGGGCGCATCGTCATCTGCTTTTTCCTCTTCTTGAGCCAATTCTGCGGGAGCTTTAGCCTCAGTCTGAGGAGTTTCCGGCTCACCCGTTTGTGGGGCTGGCGGTGCGGTTAAAATGCTCTCTTCAGCCTTCTCGCGAAGCCACTCTGGCGTATCATCTACCTCTGTGGCTACAGGTTCTTCTACAGCCGCGTCGTTAATCCACGCTAATTCATCATCTCTTTCGGTTGCAGTAGATTCCACAGATTCCGGCATCGTAGGCTCATCTTTTGCATCCTGAAGCCAT
>CAZERH010000059.1:0-9239 GCA_964515535.1 uncultured Anaerolineaceae bacterium | reverse complement strand
CCGTGAAGGCGGTCTAACTGTCGGCGCAGGCGTTATCACCAAATTACTCGACTAAATAACGTAGAAAAAAGTGATTTCAAACCTGACAGGTCGGTATAAGACCTGTCAGGTTTTCTCCCTAATTATATAGAAGGACAATCTCTAAAGAGATTGTAGAAGTGAAAAAATATGTCTGGAAAAAGAGGCGTTCGCCCCGTTGTAACACTAGCTTGTGAAGAGTGCAAAGAGCGAAACTATACCACTGAGAAAAATCGTCGTAATGACCCTAGCCGCATTGAGTTGAAAAAACACTGCCCGCGTTGCCGTAAACATACATTGCACCGCGAAACGAAGTAAACTGAAGATCTAAGACACAAGACCAAAGATTTCAACATCTAATAAGGGTCTTTGGTCTTAGTTCTATAATATAGGCCAGTAGCTCAATTTGGCAGAGCAACGGTCTCCAAAACCGTAGGTTGTGGGTTCGATTCCTGCCTGGCCTGCCTAGAAAAATAACGCCGTCCTCTCAAAGGTTTTGAGGCGGCGTTTTATCCGTCAAATAGGATGAAGGAGAATCTTTTGGCTACGAAAAACAAAAAAAAGAAAGCGGGTAAAAAACAAAACGCTGTTCAACGTTTTATTCGCGAAACTACCGGAGAACTGCGTAAAGTTTCTTGGCCCTCACGACAAGAGGCTACTCACCTAACAGGCATTGTTATTGTGACGATGGTTTTCATGGGCGCATTTTTGAGTATAGTAAGTGCTCTCTCTAGCAGATTGCTAAACTTGGTTTTTGGTATCTAATATCTTGAAATAGAGGTCTCTCATGGATTTTGAAAATCCAGAAGAAAAATTGGACGAAAGAACTCAGAACGATGATTTAACTGTAAGTGCGGATGCCCCTACAGAATCTTTCCCTTTAATTAACCCCGCTGAAACGCGCGTGGACCCTGAGCTTGATCCCGTTCAAGAGACAGCCTCCCTTCCCGTAGAGGATGACGAAGAAGACCTTACCGATTGGTTCGTTGTTCACTGTTACTCCGGTTACGAAAATAAAGTTCGATATAATTTAGAGCAACGAATCGAATCTATGGGCATGAAGGATATGATTTTCGATGTCATCATCCCTACCCAAGAAGAAATCGAAGTCAAAGATGGCAAACGCCGCACAGTAGAACGGCGCGTTTTTCCCGGCTATGTTTTGATAAAGTTAATTCTCACCGAAGAATCTTGGTTTGTCGTTCGCAACACTCCGGGTGTAACAGGTTTTGTGGGGATGGGTAACCTGCCTACCCCCTTGCGTCCAGATGAAGTTGCTCAAATTATTAAACGCATGGAAGCTGATTCACCGATGATTAACGTCACCTTTAAAGTCGGTGAGCGAGTTCGCATTGTTGACGGACCTTTCAACGATTTCCGTGGGCTTGTGGCAGATATAGATATGGATCGGAGCAAAGTTCGCGTAAACGTGAGTTTCTTTGGACGTGACACACCGGTTGAGTTGGACTTTTTACAAGTAGAAAAAGCGTAAAGGCTAAATGCTTTCATTATAAGGTCACACGCTTGTGTTATACAGATGTTGATTGGGAGCACTCAAGCCTAAATCACGCGTGATGCGAAGCGTCATCCGATTTATTTTGGTAATTATCAACCCCCGATTTTATTATCGGCAAAAAAAGTGGGAGGATATGAAAATATCCGCTAAAACCACAGAGGAGCAAAAATGGCAAAAAAATATAAAGCAACAATACGTCTACAGATCGAGGCTGGCAAGGCTAACCCCGCGCCTCCTATCGGTCCTGCCTTGGCTGGGCATGGCGTAAATATCATGGCGTTTTGCAAGGAATATAACGCTCGTACCTCTAGCAGACCAGGGGAAATTCTTCCCGCAGAGATTACTGTTTTCACCGACGGTTCTTTTACTTTCGTTTTGAGAACATCGCCCGCCGCGGTACTACTTCGTAAAGCCGCCGGTGTGGAAAAAGGCTCGGGCGAGCCGAATCGTGAAAAAGTCGGTAGCGTGACCAGAGAGCAAGTTCGTGAAATTGCAGAGATAAAGATGAAAGATTTGAATGCGATTGATATCGAAGGCGCGATGTTGCAAATTGAAGGCACAGCCCGTAGTATGGGCATTATCGTTAAAAAATAATCATGTGGGAGGGCAATTAGCCCGTTTGCACCACGGAGGATAATTTTATGGCAAAGCACGGAAAGAAATATAGAGCCGCTGTGGAGAAGATAGATAGAGATACCTTTTACGCTCCCGGCGAAGCGATGAACTTAGTAATAGAAACGGTAACTACAAGTTTCGATTCGACTATTGAGATTCACATCCGCACGGGGCTTGACCCCCGTAAAGCCGACCAGCAAGTTCGTGATACGGTTAATTTGCCGCACGGTTTAGGCAAGAAAATCAGTGTTTTGGTTTTTGCTGAGGGTGAAGCGGCTACCATTGCTCGTGATGCAGGTGCCGATTATGTGGCAGATGATGATGTGATGATGAAAAAGATTCAGGGTGGCTGGACGGATTTTGATGTGGCAATTGCTACGCCCCAGATGATGGGCAAAGCCGGTCGTTTAGGGCGTGTTCTTGGACCGCGCGGTTTGATGCCTAACCCGAAAGCCGGTACGGTTGTGCAGGCTGAAGATTTACCCAAAGCAATCGAAGAATCGAAAGCGGGTAAAGTGGAGTATCGTCTCGATAAGACTGCAAATATGCATATTCCTATTGGAAAGGCTTCTTTTGGTGCGGAAAAATTGATGGGTAATTTGACCGCGTTAATGCGTGCGGTTGTTAAGTCTCGCCCTGCCGCGGCAAAAGTTTATATTGAGCGTATAACTTTTGCTTCAACTATGGGACCTGGTGTGAAAGTTGACGTGTATCAGGCTCAATCTCTATAAAGTTAAGGATTAAATTTATATCCTATAACCTAAACAAACCTATCACTTCGCCGAAGAAAGCAGGTGCTTTATAAAAGAGCTTAATTCCCTGCCCAGACGGAGACTAAATAAATTTCATCCCCTTTTGGGGTAGAAAAGTCTTTGCCTGATGATGTCGTAGATAGGTAAAGACTTTTTTTATGAAAGGAGGTTTAAATTGGCACTATCAAAGCAACGTAAGGAAGAAATTTTGGCTCAATATAAAGATTGGATGAGCCGAAGTGAAGCCCTAATTCTTTTAGGGTATAAGGGTGCTTCTGTTAAAGATATGGAAGAAGCACGCGCCAAAGTTCGTGAAGCTGGCGGTGAATTTCATGTTGTGCAAAATCGGTTGGCTAAAATAGCTATAAAAGCGAGTGAACTTGATATTCCGAAAGGATATTTTGAGAATAGCACCGCGATTGGTTTTGCATTTGAAGATGTTGCTTCAACGGCAAAAGCCTTGGCGGATACAGCTAAGGAAGTTGAAGCATTTGAATTCAAAGGTGGCTATATGGGCTCAGAATTGCTTAGCCCTGAGCAAGTAATTGCACTCTCGAAGCTACCCTCTCTACCAGAAATGCGCGCTAAATTGCTTGGCACTATCCAAGCCCCGATGAGTCAATTGGTGCGTACTCTTGCCGAACCCGCTCGCGGGCTTGCGGCTGTACTTAAAGCATATTCTGAAGAATCTGCTGTGGCATGATGCGTGTAGCGTATTCTGTGAAAAACTATTGATCTAAGAATTACCAAACAAATAACTAATAAGTCACTAATAAGGAGTTTTATAATGGCTGCTAATCTTGAAAAAATTGTTGATGAACTAGGCGCATTGAGCGTTCTTGAAGCCGCTGAATTGGTTTCACTTTTGGAAGAAAAATGGGGCGTTTCTGCCGCCGCACCCGTTGCCGTTGCCGCCGCTGGCGGTGCCGCTGAAGAAGCCGCGGAAGAAAAGACCGAATTTGATGTTGTTCTCAAAGAGACCGGTCCCAAGAAAATTGATGTTATCAAGGCTATTCGCCAGTTGACGAGTTTAGGTCTTAAGGAATCTAAAGAATTGGCTGAGACCGTTGGGTCTAAAATTCTTGCCGAAGTTGGCAAAGAAGCCGCTGAAGATGCAAAAGGAAAACTTGAAACTGCTGGTGCGGTTATTGAGATCGTTTAGTTTTTCAAGGCAAAATAGTAAAATAAAAAAGCGACTCTTTACGGAGTCGCTTTTTTGATTCTAGTAGGGGGTAATTAATTGTCTAAATTACTGTTTTATCTATTTGTCGGATGACCATTACTACTTTGCCTTTTATCTCTAGGGCTTCGTCTTTTTCAATATAAATGGCATCCATGGTTGGGTTTGCAGGTTGGAGCCTGTAGCGATTATCTTCTTTGTAGAAATACTTCAGCGTTGTTTCATCGCGCTCCGGGAGCCAAACCGCGACCATTTCGCCATTTTTGGCTTCGCCTCCTGTCGTTTTCATGACAACGATATCCCCATCGTTAATCATGGCATCAATCATTGAGTCTCCGTCAACTTCTAGTGCGAAAAGCTCATCTTTGTCGTTACGGCTAGGAAGTAGCGATCGCGCTATATCAACGGAAGTTTCAGCATCGAAATAGTTGAAATCGGAAGCGGGAACGGGAATTGGCTCACCTGCTACGATTCTACCTGCTACAGGAATTTTGAACATCTCCCCAAGAGGGTTGAGGTCGGTCAATTGTATGCCGCGTGAGATTTTTCGTTGGCGTTCTATCTTCCCCATTTTTTCTAGTTGGTCTAAATAGTAATTAACCACCGATGTTGAGGAAATGCTAGTTGCCTTGCCAATCTCTCGGATAGTAGGTGGGTATCCTTCGCTTTTTTGATAGGACTTCAAAAAACGTAAAATCTTTTTGTGACGTTCACTAAGTTCTTTTTTTTTGCGTGCCATCATAACAACCTCCAATCTGCTTATTCGCTCATTTGTGCTATGAAATAATACCCGAACATGCGTTCTTAGTCAAGGGGTTTTTGCGGAAAGCATCGCATAATGTCACGCTTAACGCTTTTTTGCCATCAAAAACAAGAAAATCAAACTAAACTTCATAAAACTTAAATAATATATTGATAATTTCAATAAAACTCTTGACTTTTCTTGCTTTTTATGTATAATGCAAACGTATTTCAAAAAAGTTGCTTAGAAAGTTGAAGGAGAAAGATCATGTTTTCTGCAAATGTAAGCGAACACTATCAGCACCACCTTGCTCGTCAAGCTGAATTTGAAGCGATAGCACAAAATTATCGCCTCGTCGCGAGTATGCCCAAAAAAGGAAGTAGCTTTCGTAAAAATCTTGGAGCCATGCTAATCGCGCTCGGAGAAAAACTCGCACAACAACCGGAGCAAGATATTCAATTGGCGTTCTCTCTCCGCCAATAACTTTAGCTCCTTTTTATTTCTGGCTGATCTTGGGGAAGCCAGCCAGAGACTTAATCACTTAGGATAAAAAATGGTTTTAAAAAATAAAATAGAAGGTTGGAAGACCATTTATTACGAATACCCAAAAACTTTTTGGATGCTGGTCGGCATTTCTTTTGTAGATAATTTGGGTGGGGCTTTGCTTTTCCCCTTTTTTGCCCTCTATCTCACCAGCAAATTTGACGCTGGAATGACGCAAGTCGGTATCCTTTTTGCGACCTTCTCCGTTGCCAGTTTGGTAGGAAGTGTTTTGGGTGGTGCATTCGCGGATCGTTTTGGGCGCAAGCAAATTATTATTTTCAGCCTGATCGCAACCTCATTAAGCAGTGTTGTGATGGGATTGGTTAACTCCTTCGATACATTTTTCATCATCGCCGCAATAGCCGGTCTCACCAGCATCGGCGGACCCGCACATCAGGCAATGGTCGCGGATTTGTTGCCGGAAGAGAAGCGAGCGCAGGGATATGGCATTTTGCGTGTCATCATGAATCTCTCCGTTGTTATCGGTCCCGCCATTGGTGGTTTTCTTGCCGCAAAATCTTATTTACTTCTCTTCGTTACCGATGCGGTAATCAGCCTCATCGTTGCGGGATTGGTGATGGGTTTCATCCTGGAAACAAAACCTCAAGCCGCAGAAGATGAAGAAGAAGAAAGTGTTGCCCAAACTTTTGGCGGATATGCTCATGTTTTTCGAGATTATCTTTTCCTCGCCTTCATGCTTGTTAGCGTCCTCATGGGATTGGTCTATATGAATTTGAATACCACGCTTGGCGTTTATCTGCGAGATTCCTTTGATTTCTCCACGGCGGGATATGGTTATCTACTTAGCATGAACGCGTTGATGGTTGTTCTGCTCCAATTCCCGATTACGAGACGAATTGAGAAAAAGCCGCCAATGCTTATGATGGCGGCGGGAATGGTCTTATACACCATCGGCTTCGCGATGTATGGATTTATCTCAACAACTTTCTTCTTCGCAGTCGCGATGGCAATCTTAACCTTTGGCGAGATGCTCATCGCGCCGGTTTTACAATCTTTGGTTGCCTACTTCTCCCCCGAAGATATGCGTGGACGTTATATGGCTATTTTCGGTATTTCCGGCGCAGTTCCCTTTGCGATTGGACCCTTGCTCGCCGGTTTGATTATGGATAACGCCTCCGATTTACGCGTACTTTGGTATGCCGCAGGCGCAATCGGTGTAGTCGCGACTTTAGGCTACCTTTGGCTACATCGCAAATTGGAACAAAAAACCCTCGCTGTTGAAGCGGTAACAGTTTCAGAAAAATTCTAAAATAAGAAAGGAGTACCCCCATGAACCCAATTCTCACCCAATGTCCCGTCTGCAAAGACGAACTGGCTATTACCCGCCTGCACTGTTCATCCTGCAACACCACCATTGAAGGACGTTTTTACTCAGGCGCATTCGCCAATCTCTCAAAAGAACAAATACAGTTTATTGAGATATTTGTCCGCAATGAGGGCAAAATCAAACATGTAGAAAAAGAACTGAACCTTTCCTACCCCACCATTCGCAACCGCCTGCACGAAGTTATCCGCGCAATGGGCTACGAACCGGGCAAAGATGAAAGTATTGGTATAGATGATGAAACCCGCCGCACAATCCTCGAAGACCTTGATGCCGGACGCATCTCTGCCGAAGATGCGATGCGTATTCTCAATGGGGAGGAGGAATAAAATGAAACAAGAAACACTGCCTGTTGGTAAAAATGCGACCTTGCATATTGCCAATGCTCCTGGAGATTTGCGCCTTACAGGTTGGGAGCGTGACGAAATTCAAGCCAAAACGAGCGGCAAAACACTTGAATTACTTGTAGAAGGTGAAGAAATCACGCTTAACTGCGATGATGACCTAATAATCTTTGCCCCCAAGAACATCAACATTGAAATTATATCCATCGGCGGCGATGCGAATTTTCGTGCGCTGAACAATGCGCTCAAATTATCTGATCTTGGAGGAGATCTTGTTCTACGGCATATCGGCAAGGCAGAGATAGGGAATATAGGCGGCGACCTGATGCTTCGACATGCAATATCGCTTCACGCCAAGAATATCGGAGACGATGCCTCTATCCGTGATGTAGCGGGAGAAGTTGTCATCTCCAATATCGGTAGCGACCTGCATTTGCGCGAGGTGCATGGCAACCTGAATGTGAAAGTTGGGAGCGACGCCATCATTTACCTTCACCCGCAGGAAGGCGCAACATATCACCTCACTGCGGGAGCCGATATTTTGCTCCGCCTGCCCCAAGATGCGGATGTGGAGATGAGTCTCTCGGCTGGCGGCGAGCTAGACATTAACCTGCCAGATGCTGAAGAAAAGGATGGGGAGCCGGGCACCCTTAAACTTGGGCTTGCTACCGCTAAACTAACATTCTCCGCGGGAGGAGATTTGTGTGCCACCACCAAAGCGGATGCTTGGTCAGATTTGTCAGATTTCGACATTGAACTCCCTTTTAGTGATGAAGATTTTTCTAACTTTGGCGATGATTTTGCCGAAAACTTTACCCGTCATTTTGACGCTTTCCCCGATAAATTTTTCGAGAAACTTTCTCTAAAAATAGATACCTTTCCCGATGAAACGATGGACAAAATCTCCAGAAAAATAGATGCTTCTGCCCGTAAAACAGACGAAAAGATGCGTAGAGCAGAGCATAAAATGCGTAGAGCCGAACATAAAGCACGGCGTGCTGAGCGAAAAGCTAAACGGCGCAAAGTAAAAGTCCCCGTTGGCAGACCGGGAAGACCTACGCCCCCCTCCATGCCCGTTTCTGACGATGAACGTCTCCTAATCCTAAAAATGTTGGAAGAGAAGAAAATTAGCGCAACAGATGCCGAAAAACTGCTTTCGGCTTTGGAGGCATAATGTCTGAAGAAGAGAAGAATGAAATTCTTAAGATGGTTGAAGAAGGCAAGATCACTGCTGAAGAGGCAATGGAGCTACTCAAAGCCATCGAAGCGGATCTTGCTAACGCCGAGGCAGATGCTCTTTTAACGGAAGCAAGTTCAACGTCCACGCGTGATGCGGACTTTAATCCCACAGCTATTGCCGATAAGGTTCGCAGTTTTTGGCGAATCCCATTGTGGATAGGAGTCGGGATCACCGTTTTAGGCGGATTATGGATGCTTGGGGCAATGCGAGCTTCCGGGCTTGGATTTTGGTTCTATTGTGCATGGGTCCCATTTTTCTTGGGCGTTCTCGTGATAACAGTAGCGGTAGGTAGCCGTACATCTCATTGGCTTTTTGTGCATGTTAAGCAAGCACCCGGAGAAAAACCACAAAATATTAATATTGGTTTTCCGCTACCGCTACGTTTTGCGGCATGGATTTTGCGTACTTTTGGACACATGATTCCGGCCACGGAAAATTTAGTTGGTGTGGATGAGATTTTGGAAACGTTGGCTGATACGCCTATGGGCGAGACTGCCCTGATTGTAGACGTTAAAGATGATGACGGTGAAGAAGTGCAAATCTTCATTGGCTAAAGGAGAAGAGAAAATGATGGCAACAACCGAAGAACGTATGAAAGTTTTGAAGATGATTAGCGAAGATAAAATTAGCGCGGAAGAGGGAGCAAAACTCCTTACAGCACTGACCCAAAG
Organism: uncultured Anaerolineaceae bacterium; assembly: GCA_964515535.1. Taxonomy (GTDB): domain Bacteria; phylum Chloroflexota; class Anaerolineae; order Anaerolineales; family Villigracilaceae; genus Desulfolinea. Next base: position 273 of record CAZERH010000059.1, on the reverse strand, counting down.
TGATAAAACCTCTACCTCACGGCTCAAAGCCGGGACACCGCGCTGGTTAAGAGTGCGCGTAACGGATGTAGATAGCGGTCGCTCGAAGGCTACGGTGCAGATTCCCCTTTCGTTGGTAGATGCGGGGATGAAGATTGGGGCACATTTTGCCCCTGAAATCGAAGAGCTGGATATGGAGAATATCATGGATGCCTTTCAACAAGGTATGACGGGCAAAATCATAGATGTGCTTGATGATGAAGATGGCGAGCATGTGGAGATTTTTATTGAGTA
>CAZERH010000058.1:3101-9247 GCA_964515535.1 uncultured Anaerolineaceae bacterium | reverse complement strand
AGATTGAGCTTGAATAGGAAGAATATCGTCCCAAATATCATCTATAGATACTCCTTTTTGTTCATCAAGATAGCGTTTATATTGCGGAACGCCTCCAGGTTTAGACTGGATGACTAAACCGTCATCATAAGCCTTTTGCATCCTCTCTTTTGTCCATCGCCAAACCCGAGTTACACCTAAAAATTCGTATGTTAAATTAGGTCTATTCTTATTCGGATTGGTCAAATCAGATAAGCGATAAATACGTCCGGTTTCAAGATCGGTAAATCGGTAAAACTTCTTCACATATTCCGGATCGTACTCCTTATATTGAGAAAGCCAAACCTTTTTATCAGTCTTTCCGTAATAAAAAACTATATCGTGATTAGATGCAAAACGAGTAAACGCTTGCCCTTTTGCATTCTGTCTTCTCCAAACAATCTCGTTGATAAAATTTTCCGCGCCAAAAATAGTATCCATCACAATTTTGAGATAATGACTGGCGGTCGGGTCGCAATGCAAATAAATGCTTCCCGTTGGTTTTAAGGCGCGATGCAATTCAATCAGGCGAGCGGTCATCATCACCAAATAAGCCATCATTTGATTGGCACCGATAAATCCACGCAAGGCATTAATCATACTAGCGACATTCGGCGCGGCATCTTGGACAATCTCGTAATAAGTTTGCTCGGTTTCCTGTCCCCAATGCCAAGTATCTTCAAAGGCTGTAATCTGCGCTTGGGCATCCTTGCCGCTTTCATCACGAAAGAGAACATTATAAGAACGATTGGAGTTAAATGGCGGGTCAAGATAAATCAAATCCACGCTTTCTTCAGGAATATACTCGCGCAGAATGGATAAATTATCGCCGTAAAAGAGAGTGTTTTCTGTAATTTGTTTCATCTTCAGCCCTTATTTTTTCCGTAAAACGTACAGTGCAAAATCATTACAAAATACGCAATACGCTTATCTTTTCTCCACCGCCTCGATGATCGAAACCAAAACACCGGCTTCAACGGCTTCTTTGGCGGCACGAATCGCGTTTTTGACAGCTTCGGAGTTTGAGCTACCATGCCCGATAAAAACCAACCCATTTACCCCCAATAGCGGCACTCCACCGACTGCGTTGGCATCCAGTTTTTCCTTGACTTGTCTCAAAGCCGGTTTTAGCAACAGACCACCAATTTTCGCGAAAACCCCACCTTGCATGACAGCTTCTTTAATGCTATCTGTCATCAATTTAGCGATGCCTTCGGATGTTTTTAGCATCACATTGCCTGTGAATCCATCGGTCACGGCTACGTCAACTTCTCCGGCGATGACACCTTTCCCTTCCACGTTGCCGGTAAAGTTTATATTTGCTTCTTCCAAAAGGGGATACGTTTCCCGCACCAGACTTGACCCTTTGCCTGCTTCCTCGCCGTTGGAAATCAGCCCGACTTTGGGCTTTTTTGCGCCCCACACCTTTTCGGCGTATACGCTACCCATAACCGCAAATTCGACTAGGTTGCGCGGCTTACAATCGGGATTTGCCCCAATATCCAGTACAAGGCAATTCCCCTTTGCAGTTGGAAAAGTGGGCGCAAGGGCGGGACGATTAATGCCTCTTAGTCGCCCCAAACGAAAGAGGGCTGTCACCATCGCCGCGCCTGTATTTCCGGCGGTCACAAAGGCATCTGCTTCACCGTTCTTGACCAAATCTACGCCTACCGCCATTGAGTTTTGGGCTTCTTTATGCCGCGCCTTGCGGACAAGATCATCGCCTTTGTCGTTCATGGTGAGCATCTCAGGGGCATGCACGATACGAATGGGAAAATCGTCTTTGGGGGCGTACTCGGCTAGTTTTTCGCGCAAAAGTTTTTCATCGCCGACCAAGATGAGGTCAAGGTTGTCATATTCCCGTGTTGCCAGTATCGCGCCACGTATATCTGTATCCGGATAAGTATCAGTTCCCATTGCATCCAATGCTATAGTTGTCATGAGGTTTTCTCCTGAAAATCACATAGAATCTGGTAAATTTTGAAGGTTGTCAGGTTTGAAATTTTTCCTTGACATTATATAGAAGCTGATTATAATACCATCTGCGTTCGCGCTGGTGGCGGAATTGGCAGACGCGCTAGGTTGAGGGCCTAGTGAAGGATAACTTCATGCGGGTTCAAGTCCCGCCCAGCGCACTGAGAAAAATGCCCGACTTTTAGTCGGGCATTTTTTGTTAATTCAGACTCTCCCCTCTTTAAACGTCCCTTCAGGTTAATGCTGTAAAATTTGCGAGAGAAAGAGTTTCGTGCGCTCTTCTTTGGGATTATTATAAAGATCATGCGGCGTGGTGTGTTCTACAATCTGTCCGGCATCCATAAAAAGAACTTCATCTGCGGCGGAGCGGGCAAATCCCATTTCATGAGTAACCACAACCATCGTCATACCTTCTCTGGCGAGGTCTAACATTACATCCAAAACTTCTTTAATCATTTCCGGGTCAAGTGCGCTGGTAGGTTCATCAAAAAGCATAATTTTGGGGTTCATTGCCAAGGAGCGAGCAATGGCAACGCGTTGTTGCTGTCCACCGGAGAGATTGGTGGGATATACATCTGCTTTTTCGGGGATGCCCACGCGTATAAGTTGTTTCATGGCAATTTCTTGCGCTTCTTCTTTTGAACGCCCGCGTACCACCTTTTGAGCGATGGTGACATTTTCTAAAACAGTAAGGTGGGGGAATAAATTGAAAAGCTGAAAAACCATCCCGACTTCGGTACGAATTTCATTGAGTTCTTTATCGTCTTTCCCAAGTAGCTGACCATCAATCCACACTTCTCCGCTGGTCGGCTTTTCAAGGTGGTTGATGCAACGCAACATAGTCGATTTTCCGGAACCGCTAGGACCGATAACTACGATGACTTTGCCCTTCTGAACATTCAGGTTTACGCCATCGAGAGCCTTGACATGTCCGAAATGTTTATATAAATCTTTCAGAACGATGATGTTTTCTGGTTTAGTCATTATTGCGTAATCTCCTTTCCATAACCTGAACTAAGAGAGATAACACAACTGTTATGGATAAATACATTACCGATACGGTGACGTAAGCCTCTCTGAACCTGAACGTGCTACCGGCATATAAACGTGAAACTTGGGTAATATCTCGTACCGCCAAAACAGAGACAAGAGACGAGTCTTTGACCATTGCCACAAAATCATTGCCAAGAGCGGGAAGAACGTTGCGAACCGCTTGGGGCAAAATAATATGTCGCATTGCCTGACCATAACTCATTCCCAACGAACGAGCGGCTTCCATTTGTCCGCGCCCGATGGATTGGATGCCCGCACGGAAGATTTCAGCCAAAAACGCGCCGTAAGTAACCGATAAAGCGACAATGGCTCGCGTATTCATCGTCAGCGACTTATTACCAAAAGCATTTAGAGGTTTTCCCAAGAATTCCAAGCCTACTTCTGTGAGCCACACACCGAGAGCATTCACCCCATCCACAAGCATGGGAACACCGACCAGCGCAATGAAGAAAATTAGCACCAACATCGGGATACCGCGAATCAACTCTACATAAAGACGCGATAAATTATTGAAAAATAAATTCTTCGATATACGCCCTAAACCGGCTAATAAACCGAACACAAGCGCAAAGGCATAAGAAACTAAAGCCGTTTTGATCGTAACGCCTATACCAGCTTTAATAAAATTAAAGGCTTCGTTATAGTTTTCTCGGCTATAAAATATATACGCCGCCCAAACGAAGATAAGAATAATGGCAAAAAACCACCAAGGTTGGTCTTTAAGCGTTTTTTTTGATTCAGTATCTTTTATTTCTAATTTAAGTGAAGGGGGATTGTCCATTAGCAAAGACTCTCTTATTTAAGTGATTGATATTTTTTACTGTTTCTAATGAATTTCGTGACTATGTTTTCTTAGAATAACAGCGTCAATGTTGCCTAAAGCCTGTATTGCGAATAAAAATAAAAACACGAACTACAGACATACTATTCTCCTTTATAAAACGGGATTTACGGGCAAAAAAACTGACAAATCGCCTGTTTTCTACTCGACAGTTAAGCATAGACGATATTCCCTCATTACGCAAGGGAATACTTCATTACCAGAAAAAAACGCGCGTGCATTTAACTTGCTTGCCCTCAATCGGCGAGAAAATGACGAAAAACTTGATTGCCCACCAAATATGCGCGCCGCGTTAGACGCAAACTTCCCGCCGACCATTCAAGCAAGTGCAACTTTAGCAATTTTTCAATTTCATCGCCAAAAACATCTTGCATAAAAAGACCAAAACGCGCTTGAAAAATCTCAGCCGAAACACCCTCTTCCACGAGACGCAAACCCAGCATCATGGTTTCATTCATTTCCATTTCTATATTAATTTCTTCTCGATTAATCATTGCGGGAGAAAAAGGAAAACGCGTCTCACTTGACACAATGGCCTTAGCCCTCAGCGCATTGATATATTTTTTCACCCCCAAAAGATTCGAGTAACGCCAGCCCTCCGCATACCCGTGCGCGCCCGCACCAAAACCAAGATAAGGTAAATCTCTCCAATACTGCAAATTATGTCGACATTCTTTTCCCGCTTGCGCCCAGTTGGAAATCTCATATTGGATATACCCCTTTTCTTCAAGAAATTCACTCGCCCACTCATACATATCTGCTGACAAATCGGGATCGGGGAGCGGAATCATGCCACGATCCGCCCAACGCCCAAAGGGAGTACCTTCTTCGATAGTGAGAGCGTAAATTGAAAGATGCTCGGGATGTAGATTGAGAGTCTGCTTAAGCGTTTCTTGCCAACGTTGAAGAGATTGTTCGGGTAAGCCGAAAATCAAATCCAACGACACGTTCTTGAACCCGGCTTGGCGCGCCCATCGGACAGATCGAATCACTTCCCAAAAATCGTGGATTCGTTCAAGGAGCATTAAATCATCTGGGTGTGCAGATTGGACACCAAAACTTATTCTGTTAAACCCCACGCTGTGCAGTTCTTGCAGATATTTTGCAGAAACGGTGCCGGGATTTGCCTCAAGCGAAATTTCGGCAGAGGGGAGCAGGTCAAAATTTGCGCGCAAAGCATCCATAAGGGAAGCAAGTTGATTTGAGGCGAGAAGCGTGGGTGTTCCTCCGCCGAAAAAAATGCTTTTGGCGGTAATCCGTTTGGAAGCGGAAACCAGCTCGATTTCCCGAATCAGCGAATCTACATATGCGGGAATTTTGTCGTCTTGCCCCGCGTAGGTATTAAAGTCACAATAGGCGCAACGGTGTTGGCAAAAAGGGATGTGGAGGTAGAGGGCGTATTCGGTCATTGTTCAAAATAATCCAAAAACATGTGCGAAGCTGTCAGTTCTATTTCCGGGTGTTTTTCTCCAAAAGCTCGCAAACGTGGCTCGTGAGGTCCAAGCGCAAGGCGAATTGCCCATGTGGGAATATCTTTGCGGAAGTCACCTGCCGCGTCACCACAATGGAAAATCCAGCCCTTTTCTTTTTCAATGACTACACCGCAGTGCCCGCGCGTATGCCCCGCAAGCAGGATTAGCCAAATTTGAGGAGAAAACGGGAGACGAATGGCGTCAAAATCAAACCATTTTTCTCCAATATCATCATAAAGTTGAAGTGTTGGATTATGGGCAATATATTTTTTGTTGTAAGCTAAATCAAAAAAACTTTTTCGCTTGCCTGTGAAGGCTTCGTATTCTTTGCGATAAAGGTGAATTTGAGCGTGAGGAAAATCTGTGATTCCGCTGATATGGTCGAAGTGCATGTGAGTTAGAATAATATGCTTTAGGTCTTCAACTCTATATCCTTTTTGCTGAATTTGGCTGAGTGCGGATTCGTTTGGGTTAAAGGGCATTTTTGTTATGATGCGAAAAACTTGCGTAAAAAGAAATGGATTCGCGTATTCTGCTGTACTTAGCCCCGTGTCAATTAAAACAAGACCTTGCTCTGTTTCGATGAGGTATGAGAGCAACCCCGTCTTCCACTTTGTAGGAAAACGAGCGTTACAGGTGAAGGTATTGAGGATGTGAACGACCATGATGAACTCCTATTTCCAGTCACCCACGTGCGATACGAATATCGCGTTGCAAGTTGCGGTTATTGTAGAAAATGACTAGCCGCACGACAGTTTAAAAATCTCATACTTTTGCTTCACGCAAAG
>CAZERH010000058.1:0-3001 GCA_964515535.1 uncultured Anaerolineaceae bacterium | reverse complement strand
AAAATGACTAGCCGCACGACAGTTTAAAAATCTCATACTTTTGCTTCACGCAAAGTCACCAAGTCGCCAAGAAAAGCTTTAAAACTTTGCGTTTTTGCGCCTTTGCGTGAGCTTTGGTAGACATTTCTGCAAAAGTGTCATGTGGTTAGGAAAATGATAACATAATCTGAAAAATCCGATGTACAATAGAGCCATCTTAGAGGAGTAAATTTATGGCTTGGCTATCTGACAAAAAAGAGCAGGTAATAATTAATCAATTATTAGGAATGCTCAACAATAACAGTTTAAGAAATCGCAATCAGGCCGCACGCGAGTTTGTGAAATTAGGTGAGGTAGGTGCTCAGAGTTTGGTCTCTGCCTTAGAAAGTCCGGAGCCAAGACAGCGCGAGTTGGCGAGGCGAATTTTGATTAGGCTAGATACAAAAGCCACATCTGCGTTGAGTGCCTCAATGCAAACTGCGCCAGTACCCATTCAAAAAGAAATTATCCTTATTTTGGGGCAAATGAAAAACAACAAAGCCTTAGAAAATCTTTTTGAGATTTTGAAAGGGGAAAACTATAAGTTGCGAATTCTTGCCGCGGAGGCGTTAGCCGAGAATGGCGATTCTCAAGCCATACCGCATTTGCTGGTTGCCTTAGGTGATTCAGACCCCGATGTTCGAATAGCGGCGGTCGTTGCGCTAGGCACATTTCGCGATCCCGAAACCTACATCAATATCGCCGACCTGCTGGATGATGTGGAGATTAATGTTCGCATTGCCACCGCAAAAACTTTCGAGAAAATCCATGCTACAAGTACCGTCCCTTATCTGGTAGAAGCCCTGTACGATTCCTTCTGGTGGCTTGGCAGAGAAGACGCGATATTAATACTTTTGAGCGCAATCGCTTCTTTTGGCAGAGCCGCAATTGATAATTTAATAGAAGCTATGAGTGCCAAAGACCCAACTGTACGCCGCTATGCAATCTCATTATTGTGTCCCCTGCGAGAGCCACGCATCATGGGTGCTTTAGAAATAGCATTTTATGATACTAATTACGATGTCGCTGAAAGCGCGCTAGAGGCTTTGCTTGAATTTGGAAAAGGTGCTTTACCCATTTTGACTGAGGCTTTGGTCAGCCCCAATGATTGGATACGCGAAAAAGCAGTTTGGGGATTAGGAGAAATTGGCGGCGAACAAGCGGTTGTTTACTTACTAGAAATGCTCGAAGATAAAACGGATACAGTTCGCAAAGCAACGATTCAGTCGTTAACCAAGCTGAAAGATCCACGCGCCCTGCCCACCCTGCGCGCGATTTCGTCCAAGAGAGAAAACCGCGAAATTGCCAAATTGGCGCGCCAAGCTATTGCCGAGATTGAAGCTCCTTAATCCGTCATCCTGCAAAAAAAGCACGCAAGGAACCTCGTATTAACGCCTGCTCAAAATATCCTCCTTTCAACGATAAATTCTGATAACCTTTTTCTAAGAGAACGCCCATCAGCGGATATAATTGCCTCGCGTAATGTTGCATACACATTTGGGGATGAATGCCGGGCCACGAATAACAAGAGACACTTGTGCTACGCAAATCCGAATGAATTTTAGCGGGGATTTTCATGTTCCAGTTTGGGTCATCGGGGTAAAAAACATATTGGTCAAGATTTCCCTGCGGAATACCCTCTATGGCACGCACCACCGGCGGGTCAACATCTAGCGTATAAGGGTCAACCGACAAGTCAACAATAACCGCATGTTTCGGCAACCAAGCCAGCCAAGCATTTGGCACAATTGCCTTAGACGAATCGTGACGTTGGGTGGCATCAACGAGAATATCTGCTTGCTCAAACAATTTTTTCATTATTTGCGGATTAGAGGTGATATTTCGCCCAATAGTAGATACGATTACCCCGGCATTTCCCGCCTTGATAAGCTGTGCGTTACGCGCGCGTAACCCAAACTTGCTTGCCGCTTCAACCGCGTGTTTCCCGACCATGCCCGCACCCAATATCAAAACTCGAAAAGGCTCATTATCCGGTTTACGGAGGTTGCTCCACTGCTTCTCTAAAATATCGAATGCTATTTCCAATCCATTCCACGCTACGGCTTTCATATTTTGCACCAAACGAATTCCGGTTGCATTGGCAATGCCATCTAATGATATTGCGTTGATGCCCAACTCATTCAATCGCTGTACTCGTTTTGGGCGGGTATTGAAGTGAAGCATAGATATTAAAGTAGCACCGCGTTTTAATAACATAAATTCTTTCAATTTCGGCGAACGCAAAATCATCACAATATCTTGCTGAAAAGACTCTGTGCGGCTTCCCGCAAAAATTTTCGTCTTGTCTAAGCGGTAATCTGTAATATCAAGCCCCAATTTTTCTCCGTAGCCTTTTTCTAAACAAATTTCTACGCCTGTCTTCGCTAGCCAACGAATAAATTTTGGTAAAAAGACGCGCCTTTCCCCATCTTCTTCCAACATTCGCGGAAATCCAATACTGGTAGGAATACTCATTTATACTCTCCTTTAACTTAATTGTGGGATGTGCGCAATAATCTTCTTTGTTTTGCCGCTGTGCATTAAAACGCATAACTAACCACAAAATAGGCTCAACTTTTAGGGCGATTTATCGCACTTCGTATTTCAGATGATGATTTCAATCATCAATTTAGGCATGATTAATAGACCCTATCGGGAATAAAATTCATCTAGCCCATTTCCAACAGAGTCCAATATCGTTACCAAGTTATACACTCCCCCCTCAAATAATTTCGTTCAAAACAAACGCCTTCATCTCCCACCCTACGTGTAAAATTGGATACAGGGATTATACCCTAACACGGCAAAACGTCTCTCGAGTTTAAATTATCGTTTCTATGTTACAAAGAAAAAGATTTCACAACATACGCAATATGCTATACATTTTTTTAGGCGGTGGTTAAAACTGACTGATTTATATTTTTACCTCGCTCTAGCCGCCGTCCTCGGCGGCGTGTTTATGAGAAGCCTGCGCCGAGGACGG
>CAZERH010000057.1:0-9283 GCA_964515535.1 uncultured Anaerolineaceae bacterium | reverse complement strand
TCTCGTAACGCGAGATTTATCTCGCCCTTCTCGCAAAAAGCGACATAAATGTCGCACCACAAAGGCTGAAAAACTTTTACTCGAGTACTTACACGCGCACAAGACCGTCCGCCAAAATACGAGGAGGGCTTCTACCAGCGAGAATCTATTTGGTTCGCTAAAAAGCTCAATGACTTTCTCTATTCTCATCATTTCACAGCGTCAAATACTTTAGCAAAACCCTAGCCAATCACCTAGAGTATAATCCCCTCCATGATACCCATCACCCTAAAAATCTCCGGATTTCTCTCCTACCGCACCCCCGTTGAACTCAATTTTGAAAGTTTTGACCTCGCCTGCATCTCCGGGCATAATGGCGCGGGCAAATCGTCTATTCTCGACGCCATCACATGGTCACTTTTTGGGCAAGCACGCAAAAAGGATGATTCTCTCGTCAATCTGCAATCCAAAGTCGCCGAAGTGATTTACGATTTTCGCTACGAGAATAACGTCTATCGCATCCAGCGCACCATGCCGCGCGGCAAAAAGAAAAATCTCGAATTTCAAATTTATGACGATGGTCTCTGGCGACCGCTCACCGAAGCCACCATGCGCTCCACGCAGGAACGCATTGAGCAAACCCTCCGTCTCGATTACGAGACCTTCATCAACGCCGCGTTTTTTCTGCAAGGAAAAGCCGACCAATTTACCCAACAAACCGCCAGCAAAAGAAAAGAAACTCTCGGCAGTATTTTGGGATTAGAAATCTGGGATGAGTATAAAAATCGCGCATCTAGCCAAAGGCGTGAGATAGAAAAAGAATTAGATATTGTGGATGGGCGCATCGCGGAAATTGATGAAGAATTGGACGAAGAACCTGCCCGCAAAGAAAAATTAGCCCAACTCGAAAACGACCTTGAATTTTTACTTGATAGCCGTAAAAAACAGGATACCCTGCTCGAACAAATTCGCCGTTTAAGCGCGTCCCTAGCGGAGCAACGCAAATTAGCCAACGCGCTATCTGAGGCATTATCCCGCTCCCAAAAAACACACGCCGATTTGAAATTTCGCCGCGCTGAACGCGTTACAAAACGTGATACTTATACAAATCTGCTTGCCCGCGCGGACGCAATAGATGAAAAATACAGCGCATGGAAAAAATCCCGCACAACACTGGCACAATGGGAAGAAACAGCCGCCCAATTCCACGAACAAGATGCGAAGAGACAACCTTTTTTGCAGGATATCGGCGCAGAAAAAGCGCGGTTGGAACACGAGGTGGAGTTATTAAGTAAACAGGAATTAGTGATTAAGAATCAGGAAAAAGAGATTAGTGAATTAAAAGAGAAAATCTCTCTTGCCAAAAATGAAGTTGAAGAAATTGAGCAGAAAATTATAAAGAGAGATGCTTTCCAAAAAGAACAAGCTGAAGCGCGCGAGAAATATGCCGCATTGAAAGTAGAAAATAAACAATATAAAAAAGAAATGGTCGCGCTTAAAAAACACATCAAAGAATTTGCCGCTATAGAGACAGCAGAATGTCCATTTTGTGGACAAACATTGAGCAAAGATCATCATGCTGAAACTTTGGAGCAAATGGAAAAAGAAGGCAAAGAAAAAGGCGACCAATATCGCGCCAACACCGCCGAAATGAACACCATATATGAAGATGTACAAAATTACGAAAAACGAAATTCACAATACCAAAATATAGAAAAAGAACACCTTGCTATTGCTAAAAAATTAACCCAATTAGAAGCAAAATTCACCGCATTAAGCGAAAGCCTAGAAAAATGGGAAGATGAGGGTGAGCCAGCATATCTTAAAGTTAAAGCCACACTGGAAGAAGAAGATTTCTCAACCAAAGCGCGTGAAAAACTAGCAAAAGTAGACGAAGAGTTGAAAAAATTGGGCTATGATACCAAATCACATGATGAAGCGCGTCAAGAGGAAAAAAACCTCAGTCAAGTTGAAGAGGAATATAAATCTTTAGAAAATGCGCGTTCTGCGTTGAATCCGCTAGAAGAAGAAATAGCCAATTTGGACGAACAAATTGCAAAAATGAACAAAGAGATTGCAACGCAAAAAGAGAAATACGATGAGGCTGAAAAAACGCTTGCGAATGCCGAATCCCAAGCTCCGGATGAAGATGCCGCGTATGCCGATTTACTAAAAATGCAAGAAAAGGAAAACCAAGCTCGAGACGAGGTCGGTGCGGCGCGGCAAAATGTGGAGGTGCTGAGGGGACTGAAAATCCGTAAATCAGAATATAAATCCGAGAGAGAATCCCTCGCGCTTAAAATATCCCGCTATAGAAAATTGGAACGCGCTTTTGGCAAAAATGGCGTTCCCGCGCTCTTAATCGAACAGGCTTTGCCAGAAATCGAAGAAAAAGCGAACACGTTGCTCGACCGCCTGAGCAACGGACAAATGTCTATCCGATTTGTGACGCAATCCGCGTATAAAGACGCAAAACGGGAGGATATGAAGGAGACGCTGGACATTCAGATTAGCGATAGCGCGGGCGTGCGGGATTATGAGATGTATTCCGGCGGGGAGGCATTTCGGGTCAATTTTGCAATCCGCATTGCGCTCTCGCAGACTCTTTCGGGACGCAAAGGAGCGCGTTTGCAAACATTGATTATTGACGAGGGCTTTGGCTCACAAGACGCACTGGGACGACAACGACTAATCGAGGCAATCAACCAAGTTCGCGGTGACTTTGCGAAAATTTTGGTTATTACACATCTCGAATCATTGCGGGATGCGTTCCCAAATCAGATTTTGGTGGAAAAAGGAGAGATGGGGTCGGAGGTGCGGATAATTTAGAATGGAGAATAATAAATGCGGAAGTTTTTTACTCCAAGCAAAAGAATATGAAAGATTAAATAAAAAACAGGTGATGCCGGTTGCGTCACCTGTTTTTTTATGCCAGAGGTCCCAATAACCTATTTCTAAGAAACTACTTTTTATCCAGATATTTTTTGTAAATATACCATGCGCCCACACATAAAAGCGCAAGTATTATAATAAAAATCCAATAATATAGGTTCGTGAAAATCGAATTATTGGCATTAACGACCACACCAACTACTTGGGCAAGCGCGCCAAAATAAATGGTGATTGCGGCAAAGAAAATTGCGAAAGTACCAACTAACCAAAACCGCATTAGTTTAAGTTTTTTTTCTTTTTCTTGTGCATCCATAGCATCTCCTTGTTTGGGGAACCGAAAACATTTGAAACCTCATTAGCTAGATAATTGTAGCACGTCTGATATTCTGATGCCACTATTGCAAATTTAATACAAGAACTCGAAATACAAATATGTCAATTATTGGCTAAAATAACACTAATCGGACAATTTTATAATTTGCGTTTTTTTCTCACGCAAAGCCGCAAAAACGCAACGTTTTAAAACTTTTCTTAGCGACTTGGCGTCTTCGCTAAGCATTCCCTTTGGGTATTGTGTGAGCTTGAGAGAAGGTTTTTTTTAAAGTGTCATGTAGCTAGAAATTGAAGTGAAATTTTCAAAAACCTAATTCCTTTTCTTGGGTATAATTGCTCTGCTCCACTGAAAATATCGCACTATCAAAAAGGACACTATGAAACTTACAAAACTATTCGGATCCACCCTCCGCAAAGCCCCTACAAACGCAGAAACAAAATCATATTCGTTGATGGCACGTGGAGGCTATATTCGCGCCACTACCAACGGGGATTTTGTGACCCTGCCCCTCGCTACACGTTCGCTAAACAAATTGCGAACACGCCTCCGCCATGAAATAGAATCACGCGGCGGACAAGAAATTGGTGCGCACGCCGATATTGCCCAACTCGCCGGAGGGAATATCCAATCTTATAAAGAATTGCCGAAAATTCTATATTCTTTTGGCGAAATCGAGCAAAAGCCACATCCACGTTTGGGATTATTCGGCGCAACACATTCACCGAGCATTAGCATCCACGTTTTAACAGAATCAGAAGAAACACAAGTCGAATTTCAAAAAATGGTCGAAAGCATCATCGATGATTTCTTCGACAAACTCGATTTAGATGCAAAAAAAACGGATTGCGGCGGAAAGGCTTTCATTGCCCCAAAAGCAAACGTGGCATATATCCACTGCGCGCAATGCAATTATTTAGATACCCAAGATTTCGCACGCTCTGCCAAAATAGCACTCTCGGCTGAGGAGCCGCGCACGTTAGAAAAGGTCGCCACGCCGGATGCACACACCATTGAAGCATTAGCAGAATTTTTAAATATCTCCAAAGAAAAAACGGCAAAGGCGGTCTTTATGACCGCCACGATTGCGAAGAAAGAAAAACTTGTTTTTGCGATTTTACGCGGCGATATGGAGTTGAGCGAGGCAAAATTGATGTCTGCCTTAAAAGCATCAGATTTGCGTCCCGCCACAGATTCTGAAATTTTAGCTGTGGGTGCGGTTCCGGGCTACGCTTCGCCCGTGGGAATAGATGGCGTGCTGATTCTCGTGGACGATTTGATTCCGCAATCGGCGAATCTCGTTGCCGGTGCAAACGAAGCCGGTTTTCACCTCCGTAATGTAAATTACGGGCGCGATTACACCGCCGATCTCGTCACCGATTTAGCCCTCGCCAAAGCCGGTGACCATTGCCCGAAATGCAATTCCCCCTTGAGTGCGGTCGAGGGCGTAGAACTGGTTAGCGTATCTCCCGCACAAGTGAGCGAAGACGCTACCTATACCGATGAAAATGGCAAAGGTCAACCCATCTGGACAGCAAGTTGGACGCTTGATTTCGGAAGAATTTTCGCGGCAGTAGCCGAAAGTCATCACGATGATTACGGACTAATTTTTCCAGCCGAGATTGCACCTTACGATATTCACTTGGTCTGGTTGCCCAGAAAGAAAACGGATACGCGTTCTGAAGCGGATGATTTGTACCTAAACCTGAGCAACGTGGGTTTCACCCTCCTCTACGATGACCGCGACGCCCGCGCCGGACAAAAATTCAACGATGCCGATTTAATCGGTTGTCCTATCCGAATCACGGTCAGTGAGCGGGCGTTGGTAGAGGGCGCGGTGGAAATTAAAGTCCGTGCTGAGAAGGAAAAAACCCTCGTTGAAATCGATGATCTTGTGAATTATGTGTTGGATAAGCTTTAAAGTGCCTATTCCGTAATGATTTTACGGAACACGAAATCCGCTGTCTATATCAAACCCTACCCCCCTCTAAAAACCTATGTCAAAACTCCCCATCCCCATGTCCTCCCCCGATTTGACAAATGCCGAAAGACAGGCTGTTGCCAATGTGATGAATACACCCATGCTTAGTATGGGAGAACATCTCAAAAAATTCGAACGCGCTTTTTGTGAACGCACCGGAGCGAAACATGCCATCGCAGTTAATTCCGGCACGGCGGGACTGCATCTTTGCGTCCGTGCCGCGGGAATTGGTGCGGGTGATTTCGTGATTACCACACCATTTTCCTTTGTTGCCTCCTCGAATGTGATGCTTTTTGAGAACGCCATTCCCCTTTTTGTTGATATTGACCCAAAAACAGGGAATATAGATACAGTATTGGTCAAAGATGCAATTGAGAATACTGAAAAATATCTACCTCGCGTAGGGGCGCAACATGTTGCACCCTTACATTCGCGTTTAAAAGCGATTCTCCCCGTAGACGTTTTCGGTCAACCCGCCGACCTCGACCCGCTCAACGCGCTTGCTCAAGAACATCATCTTACTGTGATTGAAGATTCTTGCGAAGCCCTCGGCGCAGAATATAAAGGTCGACCCGCCGGAACGCTCGGCGACTTTGGCGTTTTTGCCTTTTATCCCAACAAGCAGATGACCACCGGTGAGGGCGGTCTGGTGATTACCGATGACGATGACGCCGCGGATTATATGCGCGCCATGCGAAATCAGGGGCGCGCCCCGGGGGATACTTGGCTGACACATACTCATCTTGGCTATAATTATCGTCTCGATGAAATGTCCGCCGCGTTGGGCGCGGCGCAAATGGCTCGGCTCGATGAAATGCTCCTTAAACGGGAGCAAGTCGCGGCGTGGTACGCATCCCACCTGCAAGATGTGCAGGGCATAGAAACTCAGTTTGTCGCCGAATCCACCAGCAAAATGTCATGGTTCGTTTACGTTGTCCGATTTGCTTCGAATATCAACAGAGACGAACTCGCTCAAAAACTTATAGCGCGCGGCATCCCCGTCCGCCCCTATTTTGCGCCAATTCATTTGCAACCTTATATGGTTGAGCAATTTGGCTATAAACGCGGCGATTTCCCCGTCACCGAAGATTTGGGCAACCGAAGTCTTGCGCTCCCCTTTTCGGGCGTGATGAGCGAAGCACAAGTCACGCAAGTTTGCAAAACAATTGCCGAGTTGATTTGAACCACGAATTTACGCTACTCTTTTTCGTGAAGATTGGCGAAGATTAGCGGCAAAAAAATGATCAAAGACAACACCTTCCTCCCCCCCCGCCAACGCGGGATTTTCCTTCACAGCTTTTTGCTGGCACTCCTCACTGGTCTAACAGCTTGGGGTATTTGGCTTGCCACCCATGCTGAAGTGGGACCCGATTTTATGCTCGCCGCGTTGCTCATTATCTCCGCCACACTCCCTTTACCTTTTCTTGGGTACCGACTATACGCATTATCGCGCGCTAAATACGACCTCAGACGCGAAAAACTCAATCTCTCGTGGGGGCTACGCATTGAAGAAATTCCCCTTTCAGATATAGAGTGGGTGCGTCCCGCCACCGATTTGACCATCCCGCTAAAATTGCCACGTTTACGTTTGCCCGGCTCCATTTTAGGATTACGTCATCACCCCGATTTAGGAATGGTTGAGTTTTTAGCATCGGATGCGAAGACGCTCATCCTCATTGCCACAGCCAAATACGTCTTCGCCATTTCCCCGAGTGATCCGCGCCGCTTCGCGCGTGAATTTCAACTTGCTACCGAGCTAGGAGCGTTATCCCGCGCCGAGTCATTTTCCACCCACCCAACCTTCATCGTTGCAGAGGCATGGAAAAATCTCACCGCCCGCTACTTGTGGATTAGCGGGCTTTTGCTCAATATCGGTATTCTCGTATGGGTAAGCATTCTAATTCCTAATTTAGAGAGCATCACTCTCGGATTCAAAGCCTCAGGCGAAGCCCACGGACCCTTCCCCCCCGTACAACTCATGCTCTTACCTTTCCTCAGCTTTGCTCTCTTCATCATCGGCTGGATTGCAGGTTTATATTTCTATCGCTGGGATGAGCAGAAAATTCTCGCCCTAATTTTATGGATGTCTAGCACAATTACAGGAATTTTGTTTTTGGTGAGCATTTTCTTCTCAATATCTGTCTAATTTTATTATGCAACTACTCCTCGGTTTTCTTCTCGCCCTTCTCATTGCTCTGCTTGCCTATAAAGTACGTAGCCTCGACAAAAGCGGCGCAATTGCCGCGACCCTCGAAGGGACGCTGATTTTTGGTCTCGGCGGATGGCAATGGGCAATTTTGCTACTTGCCTTTTTCATCTCCTCCAGTGCGCTTTCAAAAATGTTCAAGACACGCAAAAAGGATTTGAAAGAAAAATTTGATAAAGGCAGTCGGCGCGATGCGATGCAAGTTCTCGGCAACGGCGGATTAGCCGCATTTTTTGCGCTTTTGCATTTCTTTTTCCCCTCTGCGCTGTGGACATGGCTGGGGTTTTCTGCCGCGCTCGCCGCGGTCAATGCCGATACATGGGCAACCGAGTTGGGGGTATTGAATCCTTCCCAGCCGCGAATGATTACAAATCTAAAGAAAAAAGTAGAAAAAGGGACTTCGGGCGGAATCTCTATCACGGGGACGCTTGCCTCTTTAGCCGGTTCGGCGTTAATCGGCATTTTAGCAGGGATTTTCACCCCCGCCGGAGATGCTCTTTCCATTTTTATTATCGTTACCCTTGCCGGTTTGCTCGGTGCACTCTTCGATTCACTTCTCGGCGCAACCGTGCAAGCGATTTACTACTGCCCTGTTTGTGAAAAGGAGACAGAGCGGCATCCCATGCATCTTTGCGGCACAGAAACACGCTATTTTCGCGGTTGGAAATGGCTAACGAACGATTTGGTCAATTTTGCCTGTGCGGGATTTGGTGTTTTGGTTGCACTGATTTTCTAGCTACTAAAGATTGCCAGTTACCACGAAAAACACGCTTTTTTGCGTTTTCTCTCTTTACTTGCTCTACTACATAATCCACCATCCTAGCGGGGATATTGACTCCGGTCGTTTCTATGCTGTTACGGAATTCCATTGTGTGGTTGACTTCGTTGATTGTAAAGCCATCTTCTGTTTCAAATATATCAATTGCCAATAATCCGCCACCCATTGCGCGGGCTGTTTGGCGACAAATATGATTCAGTGTAGGAGTCAGTGGACAATTGGTGGCAACCCCACCGCGCGCTGTGTTCGTAATCCAATTTTCAGAGGAGCGGTAAATTGCACCTATTGGCTCATCCCCAATCACAAAGGCACGGATATCGCGTCCCGGTTTGTCGATATATTCCTGCACATAAAAAACCTTGTGGATAACACCCAGCGAGGCTTTATGCTCAATCACGGTTTCTGCCATGTCGTAGCTATCCACGCGGGCTAACAAACGTCCCCATGAGCCAACAACAGGTTTGAGCACGCAGGGATACCCCATCGCATCGGTTGCTTTGAGCGCGGCATCGGCATCAAAAGCCAGTAAAACGCGCGGCGTTGGGATGCCTTTTTGTGTTAATAATTGACTGGTGATATATTTGTCGCCGCATTTTTCGGCAACAGCAGATGGGTTTAGAACCGGAATCCCGTGTGCTTCAAAGACCCGCGAAACGTAGAGACCGCGTGAATGGGAAATGGAGCGTTCGAGAACCACATCCACATCTACGGGGAGTTGGGTGATGTCGAAATAACGCTTGCCATCGTTGATGCGGACAACCTCGATATTAGGGCGTGATTCTAGTTCTTTGAGCAATAGCTTTTCTTCAACACGCAAACGAGAATAGAGAAATCCAACACGAATCATTTTTAGCTCCTTTTAGTTAAAAACAAAAAACGCGCTCTCCGATGTCGGAGAGCGCGTTTGGTATAAGAGAATAACAGTGTGCTAATGCACGTCTTTTATGAAATCATCCTTAACCAGACACTGCCCACAAATCCAACCACCGAAGGTGCGGATGCGGGCTGGGGTTTAGCTTTAGCCTCAAAAGGGAAAATCGCTAGGGTTGCGTTCATAATTGACGGCATTCTACCATTACTGGAATATATGTCAAGGAAACAGAAGCAAGCAGAAAC